>VBBE01000162.1 GCA_005884605.1 Candidatus Bathyarchaeota archaeon | reverse complement strand
TTGGGCCTGAGGCCTGCTGGCGACACGATATGGAAGCTGTCGCCGTTGTCAGTGGACCTTGCGACGAAGCCTTGTGCGGTGGAGAAGCCCCAGGGCCCGGTCTCCCAGATGTTTCCAAATTTGTCAATGTGGACTAGTGGTTCGCCTTCGGTTCGTTGTGGATCTACGATCGTGTGCGCACCGAAAGATATCCCGCCGGTTGGAAAGACAGGGTTGGGTGTCGGACCGCCAGTGGTGAAGGCGAGGAGAGCTGAGCCGGTGTAACCGGACGCGACGACGAGGAAGGGTACTGTTCGTACTTCGTAGATGCCTGGCATCGGGTTCTGGAGAGCGACTTGTTCGCTTGTGGTTCCTCCTGAGGCTGAGGAGCCTACTTGTTGCTGGTCGCTCGTCCTGTAGATGTACAGGTCGAAGTCGTTGCTGTTGCTGGGCCACTGGATGGTGATTGCGACTGAGCCTGTGTGGGTTTGCCAGAAGGTGCTTGGTAGGTTGATGTTGAGGTAGAAGTGGTCGCAGACAAGATCCAGGGTGTCAACGGTTCCCGGGCACTGGGCAGGGTCCGCGGTGAAGGCGAGAGTGTAGAAGTGTCCTTGCCATGAGGTGCTTGGCTGAGTGTCTGTGATCGTGCTTCCTGGGGGTGTTGCGGCTCTGGCGGTGGGTCCCAGGAATGCGGCTGGGCCCAGAAGCATCGTGGCTAACAGGAGCGTGATTTTGAGGACTGTTCGTGGTGAGATCAGGTGTCCTGACAGTGATAATCACTGGGCAGGGGGGCTGGTGTCACGGGTTATATGGAATGTTCAGCCAGGAAATATTCTCGAACTTCGATAATATCTGATTCTGATATATCGCCGTATGACACTAAGAACTTCTCAGACGCGTGCATTGTTAGAACTTGGAGCTGTTTCAGCCTCCAGTGGTCGAAACAATCCGGCTCTTATCCTTGCTATGGTCAGGCACGAGATGAGACCAAGCCAAGTTTCGATCCGCAGTTCTTACAGAATAGAGCGTCTGCGGGATTGGCTGTCTTACAGTTTTCACAGATCTTAGGCCCTTGAATAGTTCCGGCTCGCGGGGTGGCGTCAGGCCATGGCAGAACAGGATTCTCGAGTGGGTTGCGTTCCAGGGTCCGATGGGCCAGCACAGAACCGTAGCCTCCTAGGAATCCCCATATTGGGACTGTGATGATCAGGAAGAGGACTTGTTGTCCGGCTGCTGTGGTTCCAAGTCGGAGTCCGTTTAGGATCGCGTATACGAGTCCAATGATGATTCCGACGACTGCTCCGTTTTCCATTGAGCGGCCGGCGGATGCGAATCCGGCGATGGCGCCTGCGAGAGCGGGAACCGAGAAGAAGATCACGAGATCGATAGGTTGGAAATTTGACAATGGGTTTTCAGACGCGAAAACTACCAAGAGTGTTCCTGAGAGAATTCCTACTAGGATTGCGAGGTCTCGGTGTTGGAATCTTGCTGATGTTACTGAGATCGATTGCTCCATTAAGGTCGGATTCAAAGATCGTTTAGTTCTTATTCCTTGCTTTTGTGGAAAACCAAAACGTGAAAAGACACAAATTTACAGAAAAAAGTATACAGCAACATCCAGCATTTCCATTTCCCGCGCTACTTTCCGATTGAAGTATAGCTCCAAGGAAAAAGGGCCGAGCTCGTTTGATTTCGACCGAGCACGATTCAGGTCGTTAAATATCCAGTCGATGGACTCTAAATAGTACGATAAGAAAAAAATGGATAGGAAATCGTTTCTTACTTGTTGGCTTTGGCGTCTGCTATTGTCGGGCAGGGGTTTGGTCTGCAGGCCTGTGGAGAGCAGCCAGACCCGAAGCAAGCATTCGTGAAATTGACTCCCAGCTGCGCTTGACCATAGACTACCGTTAGCTGGTAGCCGTTAGTCTGGCTGCCGACCCAACCACTGGTTATGCTCCCGTCCGGGAGACCCCAGTACGAGAGGGCGTCATAGACCTTCATGGTGACGTCGTATGATTGGGGTGAGAGTGTCGGGCTGCCGTTCGACTGGTCGATCGCAACTTCTACGAAATACAGGTGACGATTGTAGTCGCAGTTGTGAATGTTCACGCCGCCATTGTCTTTGAGATCGAGTATCAGTTGTAGAGTGGAGAAGCCACAGGGTCCAACGGTCCCACCCCAGGAAACGTACAACGAGAGGCCATAGTTGAACCATGAGCCGGAAGGTCCGAGCTGAGCGAATTGGGTCAAAGAGAATCCGACGGTGAACGAGTACGAGTACCCGTTTCGGATGAACCCAGTGCAGTTACCGTATTGATCGTACGAGTAGCATGAGTCGTGCAGAGAGTTGCTTGAGAAGGGTGCACTGCCGCTCTGTTGAGCGAACGAACCGGCGTAGCCGCAGCCGTTACACGAGACGTGGCTTTGGAAGGATGTTGTACCTGTCGTGAAAACGTGATACTGAATTACGTTGAGGTAGGGGGCTGAGCAGCATCCGCTGTCCGTCCGGAAGCCGGAGAGGAGTAGCTGCGAATTGGTATTGTAAGCTAGCGCACTCCAGCCGCCAAACGATAGGCTCGCAGGCGCGGACCAAGAGATCGCGTCCTGCGATGTTGACTCGTAGGTGCCCCCCCAGATTACGTGATAGAGCCCTTCGAGCGAATCGTAAGCGATAATTCCAGAGTAATAGCCTGTTGAAATTGTCACTGAGCTGGTCCAGGTATTTCCGTCAGAGGACTTCAGAAGATACTGGGTATTGCTGATCTCGTATGTCAGATAGTAGTTTCCGTTGAGGTATCTGAGGTAACCGATGGTGGTGGCCCTGAGCGGGCTGTTGTTGTAGAATAGTACTTGCGGACTGCTCCAGCTGATGCCGTCGCTAGAAGTGTACGTGTAGACGTCAAGGTTAGTATCGAAATTGTAGACTGCCAGTTCGAACTGGTGACGAGTAGAGTCATAGGTCAGCGAGGGATAAAATGGACCGGTCTTGCCAGATTGCCCGTCTAGACTTTCAGTTGCCACTTGGGCGGGGCTCGACCACGTCAATCCGTCACTCGAACTCTGGACCCAGATCTGGTAGCTGTGAGTGCATGTAGGGCATAGGTTTGTGATTTCGTCTATGAGGTAGACGAGGTAGATCTTTTGGTTGTCGGAATTGTAAGTAAGGTCGAGACCTACTTGGTTGTTGGACCAGTCGCAGCAGGTGCCGGGGGCTGCCCAGTGAACTTTGTTGTTCCAGTTTACCATGTCCGTTGACTGGATGACGTTCAGCTGGCCGATGCTATCAGATCCGAACCAGGCCATGAACATCTTTGCGGTGGAGGGATTCCAGACGAGGGCTGGCCCTAACCAGGAGGTTTCACTAAGCTGGACTTGTGTCGAGGTGTCCCACTGTGAATAAG
>VBBE01000159.1 GCA_005884605.1 Candidatus Bathyarchaeota archaeon | reverse complement strand
CGTAAGCTTCACTCGCCATTTTTCGTCGGGAAGAGCCTGGTTGAACTCTGCGATGCGGACTCTCTCCCTCAGCACCTGACCTCCGACGTACGCCTTTAGGGACTCAGCCTCGTTTTGTGAGCTGAATATACTGTAAGGAATGATGAAGGCGGTCCCTCCCTGATTGATGAAGTTCGCTGCCATGATGTCGAGGAGAAGCTTCACAGAGTGGGGTGAGACGGTACTATTCACATCTAACAGAAGAGATGAGCCTCTCCTTACTCCACCGTCCAACAAAGCGTCAAGGTCCGCGGTACCGGTTGAATAGGAGCCCTCTGTATTACGAACAGGACTCAAAGGTCTTGGATCCAAGGACCCGTTCTGGCCAAAGTGGTATTCGACTCTGGGTAAGAGCGTGAACTTGCCCCCATCGAGCGAAAACAGCGCCCCTTGTGTATGGAGCCTGAATCCGCGAAGCTTGTTGACAACAACGCTCCTCACAGTCCTGTCTTCCAAGTGGGATAGCGACAGCGTAACAATGCCGTCCACGAGATAGTCGAGTTTAGGAGAATTTTCGCTTTCACTCACTATTACCGCGCTTAGCTTGCTCTCTTCCAAGTCCTGAAAAATCGCAGTTTCCATCTCATTACGTCGCTCCTCCGTCGCGTTAGCTATTGCACCTTCCCAACTGTCCACAACTATGATGCCTTTCTGCTTAGCCCGTTTCAATGCAAGAATTCTGCTTACGATATTCGCCGCGCCTGCTATCCGGCCATCTCCTCCCAGCCGCGTCCCGCTGCCCGTTGCCTCTTTTCCAGACATAGAATCGAGCACTTCGTGAACTCCAGGGAAATGTCGGTGGAGTTTCGAGGACGAGACCCGGCTTGACACGTACACCTTGTTGGCGGAAATAGTGTGAGGACCGATGCGAGTTCCTCTCGCCTTGTTGAGAAGTTCAAGGGCGAGGGTTGTTTTCCCGGTGCCCGGGGCACCTTGTATGAGCAAGACGTTTCCAGGCGATTCTAGGAATCTTGACATAAGGTCCAGAAGGTCGCCAATTCTATATTTCCCAACACTTGTTTGCTCCACTTCAACCCGAGGTTCTAGCATTGTTTCCTCTTTGCCGGAGTCGTCCTCAGCCATCATGTAATTCTCGCGTCAAGACCATTCTCCTCCCCCCACAAGCATTGTGTAACCAGACAAAGGATTCCACGGTTGAACACAATACACCACTATGGACGTCGACTGACGTAAGTGAGTCGCCCGAGCCCTTCGGGTAACTTTTCGAACACACCCCAGCGGAAACCGAGTAGGTATACACGGCAATAGGAATATTTCCAGAACAAAAGGGAAGGAGGTTTCTGAAAGAGGAATCTAGACCGGATCGACTTTCCGGTCCGGCCCCTATTTTCACGGATCCCCTGTTACATCACGCTTAACCCGAGATCAAGAAAATGCGGCCCTCAGGGAGGTCATTCCACGCGGACCAAGATAGAAGAAACGTTTCAGATGACAATGAACCAATGTTTCACTACTGTCCTTGAAGACATACTTGGCCGAACCGTCAGGGAAGAGATTTTCCAATTACTGGAGAAGAACGGGATCAAACCGTCGGAAATCTCCAGCAGGTTTGACGAGGTGATTGAGGTCCTCACAAGAGTCTTCGGAACCAGTGCCCAACTTCTTGTCTACAAGACGGTGGCAGAACTCTACAAAGAGTATTCTCTAAGGACTGGCTCCTCTTTCGGCGAATCTTTGAGAGGCCAAGTTGCCCAACTAAGGGAGAAGGTGGTCAGCGACCTCCTGAAGCCTAAGCACTATACTAGCATCGACCCTTGACGTAAATCACACTTGGGGAAATCTCAGGAGGTCACTAGCAGGATGACTCTGGCAGAATCGTTGACGTAGGACTCGTCGGCCAGTTAGTCTATAAATAGCGCGAGAAAGAGAGTGCTTTGTAATGTTAGTTCCTTCCGAGAAAGAGGGATGTTTCCTTTAAGACCAGTTTGATCCAACTCGCCAAAAGGCGAAGAATTCGGAAATTGGAGAGCAAGGGTGCGGTACGAAGAACCAGCAAACGATCTTCGAAAACGAAGAAGATTGCAAAGACAGTTGATTCTGTTCTGGGACCAGGGAAACTGGCCCCTAACTTTTCTCTTAACAGTACACCGGACCAGAAAGTGTCCCTGAACGACTTCCGGGGACAACCTGTAATTCTCGCTTTCTACCCTGCAGACTGGAGTCCCGTCTGCACCGACCAGTTATCATTGTACGCGATGGTAATGCCAGAATTCAAAAAGTTCAACGCAGAACTCCTCGCTATTTCAGTTGACAATATCTGGTCTCACTTAGCTTTCGTTAAGGATCGGAAGCTCAACTTCCCCGTCCTAGCAGATTTCGAGCCAAAAGGGGGAGTCTCTAGAAAGTATGGTGCCTACAAGGAGAGGATCGGTGAGTCGGCTCGCGCCCTCTTCGTGATCGACGACAAGGGGGTTATCAGATGGAGCCACCTCTCCCCCGACGGGATCAACCCGGGAGCCGACGGCATTCTATCAGCCCTAGAAAATCTGAACAAGGCTCAGGCGACCGAGAAGAGCTGACCGCGAGAAATGTCCGGGACAACAACGGTTGCACGAAAGAGAACTACAGGCAAGACCCTGCTTGAAACAACCAGCAAGGAAACCGCGGGAGAGTACGAGGCTCCGAGACTCGCAGTTCCTGTGACGCCTGAACGCGACCACATAGAAGGACCCGTGAAAGCCGCTCTCACGCTAGTAGAGTATGGCGACTATCAATGTCCATATTGTGGCGCGGCATATCCTGAAGTGAAAAAGGTCCAGAAGGAACTCGGCTCTGAACTACGGTTCGTGTTTCGCAACTTTCCCCTTACAAATATACATGAGTATGCCATGAACGCCGCTGAGACAGCAGAGGCAGCCTCTGCTCAGGGAAAGTTCTGGCCCATGCACGACTTTCTCTACGAACACCAACCAACCCTCGGCAACACGAGCGTCGCCCTCGGCTACGCGAGGAAGCTGGGCCTGGATGGTCAAAAGTTCGAGCGTGAAATTGCTCAGCACTTGTATCAGAAACGGATCAAGGACGACTTCATGGGTGGAGTCAGGAGCGGTGTCAACGGCACGCCAACATTCTACGTTAACGGGATCAGACACGACGAAGACGCAGTCGCCAGGGCCCTCATCGAAGGCTTGAAACATACCTAGCCAATCGTTCTAACAGTCTTAGCAAAACCTACAAGTTCACAGGCAAACCTGTCAGCCAACCAAGAGGTCC
>VBBE01000158.1 GCA_005884605.1 Candidatus Bathyarchaeota archaeon | reverse complement strand
TGATGAGATCGAAGAGACCGTCCTTTCTTATTTTCAGAACATCAAGACGACCAGCCTCTACTTTGTCATCGGCGCGTCCGAGGAGCACTCCGAGGCGCCTGACCAGAGGGGCATAATGCGAAATGTCGCGAAGAGAATTTTCACGGGTAACACAACAAGCCTGTTCCTCTCCTTCATTCTCCTAAGCTTCGCCTTATTCTTCATTATTGGAGTCTACACCGTCTTCGTATTGATCAGTGTTCAACTTGTAGCTTTGATTTTCTCGGACAAGATTGTTTACAGAATTGGTAGTGTCCGCCCAGACGCTGAAAGACCACTTGTAACAATAGTAAGTGTCCGATCCAATGCTGAAACTGTCAAGTCTATCTCTCAGCACGGCAAGAAGATACTCTCACAAATGCGAGAAGAAATAACGAGAGGCGCTACCGCCACATATTCTGCCACAGTCAACGAGGAGCTCAAGTCAACAGTCATCGGCTCGCTACTCAAGCATGGCATTATCGCATCTGGCAAAGAGATCACCGTCAAGACGAGAGACGTATACCGCATCGTTCACGATGTATCGGAAAAGTTCGGTAGCCAGACTCCAAAGATCACCATTGCGAACTCGATCGTCTCCAATGCTTCCGCGACTGGAATCTCGTCGAGCCGTTCCACGGTGATGATCACGGCCGGTTCATTGGAAGACCTGAACGATGACGAACTAGAAGCGGTAATCGGTCATGAGTTGGGACATGTAGCGGGTCATGATCCCGTGATTCTGTTCGCGGCTACGTCTTTCGAATTTCTCGGAAGGTTCTATCTCTGGCTCCCTCTCTTACTCTCTCTGGGCTTTTTCTATTTCCTGCTGGCGTTCGGCGCGATCTATCTCATAGGAAAGTTTCTGGAGACTAGAGCTGACACGGAGTCCGCGGTGGTCGTTGGAACCCCAGACGCCTTGGGCTCTGCTTTGACAAAGATCGGGTTCAGGCAGCTCTATCGTGAGAAATACAATCCTGGGAGAAAGCTGTTCGACTGGTTTCAGTTCGACCCGCATCCACCCATCTATTTCAGAATAGATAGGCTGTCAAAATATTCGGGGAGACAAGGACACGTCAGGCATACACTTCTGGTCTCGATACGGGACATCGTAGTGGGCTTCTTCTCGGCGCTGTTTCAAGTCTAGACTGAGACTTAAGCTAACGCCAGTCAATCTTCAGGCGTGGACTGCGGTTCTTCTCCCACTACGGTAGGTTGCTAGAGCTCCGAGTCCACTAATCAGCAGAAGAACCGCTATTGGGAAGACTGGGACGATTAGGAATGTACTCACTATTCTGTCGGTCGCTAGGCTCAAAGTTCCAGTGTAGACGCCTGAGAACCGCAACGGCAGAGCAGTCAGGTCCTTTGATCTGGCAGCATCAGCAATCCCACTGGAGAAGTAGACCCCGATCAAGAAAGTCGCTAGGGCTCCGAGAATATTGATTATTCCGCCGGGCAAAGTGAACCTCGCGAGCATAAGGCCACTTCCCAGGAGCATGATGAAGGCAAGCATCAGCTGTGCGAGCATCAAGTTCTGCGACTGTGACGAGGTCACGTTTACTGCGCTAGGAAGGTTGTATGCCCATAGAGCCCATCCAATCGCGAGGAGACTCGAGAATACTCCTAAGCCCCCGGAGAGAAGCGCTCTCACGTGTTTTGGTGTCTGCAATGCTCCTTGAATCTTGATCGTCGACATGACTCCGCGAGCGTCAGCCTCGGATCTCTCTATAAATCTACGAATTTGAACGGAAGGATTCGAGCAGATCATGCAGTGTCATCTTTCGCTTTTTGGCTTCCTTGAGCAGGACCTTCTGGACTCCGCTTGAGTATTGCACGGCCTTTTTTGGCCGGTTGACCACAGATTCAGGCAATTTCCAAGAAGCAGCAAGCCTCCTAAGAACGTACTTTCGAACTACACCGTTGTTGGTGAGTCGTAACTTTAGTGAAATGGGAATGCTCAGTGCGTAATGGACTAGTGGAAGATAGGCGAATGGACATTGAAGTTTGAGTTGATGAGAGACAGCTAGCTTGTCTCCAGGCTCAAAGTCGTTAGTCGCGGCGGCAAGAACACTCCTCAGAACTTCCTTCTTAGCTTCTAGAAAGTGGTGTTTCAGAGCTAACTCCTCAAATCTTCCGTATCCTGCGAATAGCTCGTCGCTTAGCTGACCAACAAGAAGATGCCCCACTCCCATCTCTTCCGCTACCTCGCACACGAAGAAGAGTGGGACCGAATGGCCAACCAATGTCGAATCAGTACTCTCGACGGTCTCAACGACCTCTCCAAGACGATCCATAATCTCTGATTCTGAGAGTTCTCGAACAGTAATTTCAAGCCCAAGTTCCTTTGCTACCCGTCGGGCGTGTTCTAACTCAGCCTGACCCTTCAGTCCCACCGTGATCAGTTCGGGTCCCAATTCGTTCTCTCTCGCGGCATAGGCCACTAGGGTGCTGTCCAAACCGCCAGAAAATGCTGTGACGTAACCTTCCGGAACGTCTTCGGCCAAGGATTCTAGGAGAAGTTCTCCTGTCCGAGCTGCGGCTTGATCCTCTCCAACTTTCAATTCTTTGACGCGAGATAGCGTCTCTCTTGCTAGAACCGTCACACGTTTGGTCGACGCTGCGAGCAGATGGCCTGGAGGGACGGTCCTAGGGTTCGAGATTCCTAATTTCGATAGAGCTGCCTTGAGGCTCGCAAAGGCGACAGTCCCCTGAGGGTCTCGACCATAGTAGAGGGGCTTCTGTCCGAGTATGTCTCGGCCAGCCAGGAGTCTTCCTTCTGAAATTCCGAGCACTGAGAATCCTCCGGGTTCTCGAAGAGATTCCGAAAACGCCTTTTGTCCTGCCTCCCCACCGATTTCTTCAAGTTCCAAGTTTGCTGGAAGAGATCCGTCAACCGCGAAACTAGTCCTCTCGACGCTAACTTTCGGGGAATGTTCTAACTGATGAGAGCATGAACCTAATGCGACTGATCCATATTTTCCGTCGACCGTTATCGATTGAGTGAGAGTGCCTCGGGTCTTCATGGCACTCAAAGCGGTGTCGAGCTTGGAAGATACCTTTCTGGCCTCTGGTCCGATGATTCCGGCTATCCCTGACAACGGTCGCAGGATGTTGCTCGGAGTTGTTTAATATCATGCCACGCCGGAGTCTCGTCGATTTCGATTGCCGATCCTTCCAATCGATACGGGCAGATATGGCAGTCCGGAAATGAGGCGTATCTTTGACGAGGAGAACAAGCTTCAGCTGTGGCTTGACGTCGAAGCGGCTGTTGCTGAAGCTCAAGCCGCCGTGGGAGACATTCCCAAAATTGCCGCTCAAGAGATTGCGAAGAATGCCAACACGAAAATCGTGACGTTGGCTCGGACAAAGGAGATCGAGAAGGAGACTCGACACGATCTAGCGTCAATGGTACAAGCATTGTCGGAGGCTTGTTCTGGAGAGGGGAGAAAGTATGTTCA
>VBBE01000044.1 GCA_005884605.1 Candidatus Bathyarchaeota archaeon | reverse complement strand
GAAGGGTTTTGTAAGATAAGGGTCGAGAATTCAGCACACCTATCGAGGTTCCCAAAGAGAAGATCAGGCCTGGCTTATTGTTTCCGAGTATCTGGGTGTGGAATTCGGAGAGGAGCTGAGAAATCTTGACGGGACTCGGTAGGCCGATACGTTTAATGACTGTTCTGAGGCCTCGGACGCTGATAGGCTGGTGCTTCCAGAAACAATGTTTCCTAGACCGCACGGTCTATGGATTCCTCCAAACGACCTAAAGGTCGATTTCATGGGGAAAGATTCGTGAGGAAGACTAGATAGATTGGAATGTCAGCGCCGGCATGGAAGATCGCCGGTCCTAGAATATTTCCGGACTCCTTCATCAGATAGCCGAGCCACAAGCCTAGAACGAAAGTGAACCCGAGGAAGACGAGAAGGAACTGCGTATATTGGACTTGCAGATGGAATAAGGCGAAGACAGTAGCTTGTAGCACGTTTGAGGATAAGGGACCTAGAAACCTTCCGTACTTTTTGAGGAAGAGCCCTCTGAACCAGAACTCTTCTCTCAAGCCGTTGGAGAGCACAAGGATCAATATTGCCGGAGTTAGCGTGAGGAACCGTGACGGGGTGATTCCATTATTGGGGAATAATGATTGGAGAAGTCCCGAGAGTGTTAGGAGATAGAAGATTACGAAGCCGATGATTCCTACGCGTAGGCCTTTCCAAATCTTTTCTCGATCGATGAAGATAGATTTTAGGCCCATCTTGGACCAAATTGTCAGGAGAATTACGGGGACCACAATGCTCAGCGTGCTTACCAGCTGTGCTAGGATTGTTCCTATTACGGTGGAGGCAATTGGATTAGTCGCTGTAGGCGTCTGATCAAGGACGGTCACGACGAATCCATGCGTTAGGACGAGGTCGAGTAGTCCTGAGAGTGAAAAGACAGAAAAGGCGAAGGGAATATGCCAGTATCTTTCCAGGCTTAGGCTCCGCTTAGACAGGAACGTGCATGCGAAGAGGAAACCGGAAAGACCTGAAAGGAAGTAGGTTTCGAGTTCAATCGAGGGGAGTAATCCGCCTACTCGATATGATAATCCGGCGGCTAAACAGAACACGCAGATTCCTAACTGTTGTCGTATAGTCGTGGATTGCTTGTGTGACCGAAGGTTCTTGGGCGAAACCTGCAAATTCAAAGTGGAATAATACTGACCTATCGGTCAGCATATTAGTCTGCTGGTCACTTAGAGATACGATGAGTCAGTTAAATAGGTCCCCATCAATGTAAACGTGTGTGTTTCATGCCGAGGGTTGTGCGAGAATACAAGGAAGCGGCCAAGAACCGGATATTGGAGACCGCCTATCGAGTCTTCTCAGAGAAAGGATACCGTCTGACCACCATGGATGATATCGCAACCAAGCTAGGCGTTAGCAAAGGAACACTCTACCTCTATTTCAACAGCAAGGAAGAACTGTTCAAAGGAATCTACGAGACTGGTCCACAGGCGCTCGAACAGATCTTCGCTTCATCCTTCGTAAAAGGAGACCCGTTAGAGAATGCAAAGGTTTTCTTCGACAAGATGACGACACAGTATGCTTCCAACCCAGCCCTCGATTTCGAGGTGATTTCTGAGGCATCAAGAAACGCAGCACTCAGAAAAGTCCTCTTAGGCAACTACGAGAAGTACATCAAGGCTACGGTCAGATTTCTTGAGCAACAGACCAATGGATTAGTCGGCCAATTCTTTGAGCCACGTCCGTTAGCTCAATCGCTCATAGCATTGTGGAATGGAATGGAGACCCTATTGGTTGTGGGGTATCTGCCTGCCGAAGTTAGGAAAGCATGGACTGAAGCGTTCAAGGCGATCTTCAGCTCTTTCAAACAAGCCTCCAAACGGACACGCGTCCAGTAAAAATCGGCCGAGAAGCGGGATTCTAAGAAATCTGCCTAAGGCTTTTGTGTGTGAGTGTGTTGTTGTACCTATCATTTGCCATCAGTATTCTTGCTGGTTCCTAAACGTGTAATGTGAGGATAATCAAGAGTCTAGCCAGCACCGTCAACGTCACAGGGAGAATTGTCAGAGACAGTAGCCTGGCAATTATCCCCGCGTCGAAGGGCCAGGTTCGAATCTGGTGAATGTCCCTCTGTATCTTATCAATTACGCCCAGGTCCCTGGCAAGCTTCTCGTCGATCTGAGGGTTATTCTCAGACTTCATCTTTTGAACGATTCGAACATACAGCGGAGAGATCCAGCCTAACTCCCGCGTCTTCACGTGGACGAGTTTGTTTCTGAGGCTCAGAAGCGGCAAGAGGAATAGTGCGAGGCCCAGAAGCATCAGGCTCACGTCTTGAGCAACGACAACCAGTCGGTTATCCGCGACATCGGGAATGGTGAGGAGAACCAGCGGCACCTCGTAGAGCGCGGTCAGTCGCAGTGAGGCAGCCCCGAAAGGCTTCAACCCCAACGTCTTATCCTCGGCAAACGACTTGAGGTTGAGGGGAAGCTTTCCCATGCGGTAGATGGAGAGCATGGAATAGCCGTAGACCCATAGAAAGAACGCGAAGATTAGGTACGAGTAGGTTGCCGGTACAACATGTGCCTTGGCAATCGCCGTCAGCGACACTCCTCCCTCGAAGGAGGTGGGAAGAAGGATAACGGCCACCAACAGCCAAGTTACTAGGACCGCTCTGCCGCTATAGAGAGATTTCAAAACCTTGGACACATCTTCTGATGCAAGCGAGCCAGCGTATTCCTGCAACCTCTCCATCTTTCGGCACGCGAACCTGGCCCCCCATTGAAGGTAGAAAAATAGGACGAGTATGATGACGCTGTTGACCACAGTTGGAACTAGGTCCAAGTTGGCCAAGTAAGAGTCTAATTCTTCCAGAGCAAACGGGATAGCGAGAGAAGTGATTACAGCCCCCAGCCAGAACGGCAGGCCGAGCCGGGAATAGGCTCGCTCAAGCCACAGCATAATGGCCTACTTGACCGGCTATCGTTTTAAGAATACGAATCGTTAGTCCGAGAAGCCTCTTCTCAGAAGAAGGACGTAAGCTCCCGCTTCCAGCCAGAAGGCGGTTCCTGTGCACCTCAAACTCCTAGAGTTTTGACGCGGAATACTAAGAGAGAAAAGGTCAGCAGCTACACGACCAAATGTCGGGGATTCTAGCAAACAAGAAACGAGAAAGGGGGTGTGATGCCTAGACGATTTTGGTGACAGTCCAGGTTTCATTGGCAGCGATAGGAAACGATGTCGACTGAGGACTGTTCTGGACCAGGACATATGTTCCTGATGACGGAACTCTCCAAGTAGATGTTGTGCCCCAGATTACTCATTGCTTGAGCTAGGCTGAACGCATTGGCATGCTCAAGAACGATAATCGGGTATACGATAAGTGAACCACGGTCGATGCAGACAATTCTGGAAATGGACGCTTGGGATTGAGCATTTCAGCCCCACAACCAGATCTGGTATAAGTCCGCCCTGCCCCACCACAAATCACCGATGCTTCGGTGCTTTCCTGGAATCAAAAAGGTGTCCACACGCGATGACATATCCGAGCAGAACCACCAAGCCTTGTCGGAACTTCTTCTGAGGAATTTGCTTATATGTACTAGTAAACTGGGGTCCAAATCCCACCCCCCGCACCAATTTCGTTGGAGAAGTCTGAAGTCTGAGGATTCCTATTTGGTGGCAGAGGTGAGATTCTCCAGGAAGTCGTTCGCTTTTCTGAGAACCTATCTTGCTCGCTTGTTCTGTCCGCTTCTCTGACACAAACGGATCCTAAACTTGAGTTGAGAATAGTGGAAGTGCTTCTACGATCGAGATCCAGTGTCTTCTATGAACCGACTGTAAACCAGACCCGCTATCGCTGCGCCGATAACCGGTCCTATCCAGTAGATGTACCAGTAAGCTGGGAATGACAAGCTGGCCATCATCGGCCCCATTGCTCTAGCGGGATTCATCGCGGCACCGGTGAAGGGGCCTCCGGTCAAAACATCCGCTACGACGATCAGACCTACTCCAAAACCTCCAATCTTCGGTGAACGCTTGTCTACTATCGTGCCGTACACTGCTAGAACAAGCAAGAACGTCATAACAAGCTCGAACACTATTCCTTGACTAACCGAGATAGCGTCGGAAAGGGTTGGAGCTCCCCAGTGCGCGGGAACGCCGGCAGAAGAAGGAGACGAGGCCATCAGAACAATTCCCGCAAGTGTAGCACCGATCAGTTGGCTGATGACGTATGGAATCACGTTCCTTCCGGGCAGCTTCCTTCCCAAGAGGAGTCCGATTGTGACTGCAGGGTTGAGAACACCGCCTGAGACTCCCATCGTTATTGAGATTCCTATCGCCAGGCCTAGCCCGTTGGCAAGAGCGGCTATCAACAGTGATGTCCCCGGATCTGAAACGCCGAGATATTGAAAAGCTACGGCAGAGCCTGCCCCGACGAAGACGAAAAGAAATGTTCCGACAAGTTCAGCTATGAGCTTCGTCCTCAAATCAACAGTATTCGACATTCAAGTGTTCACGCCCCGGAGCGGTTGAGAAATGGCTGCTTTCTTAACATTTGTCAATTCATCTACTTCTGTAATCGAGCCCAACACAGGGTAAACGACTGCTGTTTGACTTGGTGGTCTGCCGGTCAGTTTAGACCTATCGTACCTGAATGTTGTTAAGAGTAAGCCGCACTATTCATTAGCGCCCCGTATCTAACTCCTTCGAGCTTGTTGGGTGCTGAAATCCCCCGCACCAATCGGAATCAGTAGTCAAACAGAGATTCTTGCATTTTCTCAATTCTCGCCATGTTATCATGAACAGAGGAAGCGGTTGCTCTAGAGGCACGGTCAACAACTCTATTATCAAGGGACGCCTACATACGAGGAATGAGTTCTTTCGATAGCGCGGTGGAGTCCTACGAGAAGCAGTTAAGAGATTGGCTTTCCAAATGTCCTCTTTGCGTCCTGTCGCCCCAGGTAATGTTGCATGCTCGCAGGGGAACGGCCATGGTCCAAGTTGGGCAGAGTTTCGAGTTTGACGAGCGTCTACATGCTCGCGATAATCCTCCGAATCATCTTCTTGCCCGCCAACTGGTCCAGTACAATGGAAAGATCAAGAATCCGATAATCTTCTGGCTCAATTCTTCGTTTCCCTCGGACCAGATCTACCAGTTACACAAACAACCCGTTGTCCATCATGTTCTGCGTCTTGGACCAGGCTATACTTTCACGAGCGTCCTTGGAGGGTTGAAGACCGCGCTCAAAGCGGAGAAGATAAACGGCGACTCAATCGAGTGGGACCCCAAGAAACTGAAGTAGGCACATTGGCTGTCTAGATTCCTCAAGCTTGATTGGGACTCTTGACATTGATGACTGGTTCTCCCCTGCCTACTAGAATGTTTACGACTACAAGCTCTTGTTTTCTGTTCGGATTCACATCGCGATGAACCAGACGTGGAGGAATATGGAAGAAATCCCCACGTCCCACTTCAACAGCGCTAACATCTTTCAAGCCGTATTCTAACCGCATGCGCCCGGCTTCGAGAAACCCGTAGAGATGTCTTGCACCGTGATGGTGCCAGTCCGACACAGCTCCGCCAGCAATTCTAGTCCGCGAGACAATGATGTATCGATGAACTGATTCAAACGCCTTCTCACAAACTATCCCCGGAGTCGAATAGCCCGCCTTCAACTCTGAGCCGCGAACGACCTCGATCTTCTTCATGAACTATAACCTCTTCGCGAGTTCGACAATCGTTCGAGGAGTGACAGTCGTCGACCTAAACGCAACAGCCAAGCGCTCATCTTGAGGAAAGAACGGCCCCTCCTTGAACTTCTCCTCTTAGCCCTTCCAACGTAAATCCCAATCTTCGCAAGTACGGGAAATCTTGCCGAGCGATGACCTTTCGTGACGACAGAATTGACATGTTCGACCCTATACTCGGCTGGTTTAAGGACGGGTTACTAACAATCTTAATGGACAGTTAGACCGTCTGAGAAAAAATCCCAAAGACGAGCTAGGCATGACACTTTTAGTCGTATCCAATAGACTGCCTTTCACGGTCAGCAGTCGCGACCACAAACTGGTTTTCCGCGCCAGCCCGGGCGGTCTCGTCTCCGGACTGACCGCATACTTGGAGTGGGCAAGGCAAGACCCTTCCAGAACAGATTACCTCTGGGTTGGATGGCCGGGCATAGAGGTCGAGGAAGGCTCTCGAGAATTACTGAGAACGAAAGCTGCCAAGCAAAAGGCCTCCCCTGTCTTCCTCGACGCAGACACCATGAAAAAATTCTACCAAGGATTCTGCAACAGCACAATATGGCCTCTATTCCACTACTTTCCCACATACGCCAAGTTCAGAGAAGAAGACTGGGCGCAGTACGTGAAGGTGAACGAGGCGTTTCGAGATTCCATCGTAAAGGTGTACCAGGCCAACGATACGGTCTGGGTCCACGATTATCATCTCATGCTTCTCCCTAAATTATTGAGAGAGAAGCTACCCGACCTCTCAATCGGGTTCTTCCTTCACACTCCCTTCCCCTCATACGACATCTTCCGCACCCTCCCGACCACATGGCGCAGAGAAATATTGGAGGGCATTCTTGGGGCCGACCTGATAGGATTCCACACAATAGACTACACGCAACACTTCCTCAGATGTATTCTCCGAATCCTAGGCTACGAACACAATTTCGGCCAGGTGCTCGTTGATGGAGAAAGAACGATAAAAATTGACACATTCCCAATGGGCGTTGATTACCGCGAGATTTGTAACGCGGCGAAAAGTGACGATATACAGGAAGAGGGCCGTGGGCTCCGCGAGAGACTCGGCAATCGCAAGATAATACTGTCCCAAGACAGGCTTGACTATACCAAAGGGATCAAGCATCGTCTGGAAGCCTATTCGATCTTTCTCGATCGACACCCTCAATGGCAACGGAAAGTCGTTCTAGTATTATCGGTTGTGCCCTCAAGACTCGGAGCTGAGCAATATGAGCAGATGAAGGAAGAGATCGACAAGCTCGTTGGCAGTATCAACGGAAAGTTCGGGACAATCGACTGGACTCCGATAGTTTACCGGTACAGGTTTCTTCCCTACAATCAACTGCTAAGCCTCTTTTCAATCAGTGACGTTGCGCTAGTAACCCCTCTACGAGACGGGATGAACCTTGTCGCCAAAGAATACGTCGCATCAAAAACCGACCAGAAGGGAGTTCTGATACTCAGCGAGATGACAGGAGCCTCTAGGGAACTTGGCGAGGCACTCATCATAAACCCCAACGACACCTCCGAAATAGTAGATGCCATCAAGACCGCCCTTGAGATGCCTGAAGCAGAGCAAGTACGTCGCAACCAAGCAATGCAGACCAGACTGGAGCGCTACGATGTCATCAAATGGGGCCAGGATTTCATGGGCAAACTACAATCGATCAAACAACAACAGAAGAAATTCAGCGCTAAACTACTTGACGCCGCGACTAGAGAGAAGATGATCAGAGATTATGACACCTCGCAGAATAGGATACTCTTTCTAGACTACGACGGGACACTATCACCATTCAAAGCGCGTCCCGAAACAGCAGTCCCCGAAAAGACCCTGCTAGCCGTCCTCAACGCGCTCTCAGAAGATCCACGCAACAACCTGGTAATAATCAGCGGACGCAATCGGAGCCTCTTACAGGATTGGTTCGGCTCTCTCAATCTAGGAATCGTTGCTGAGCATGGAGCCTGGATCAGACAAAAAGGCAAAGACTGGGTCCCAACGATAAAGGTAGAAAGCAACTGGAAAGAGAAAGTCCGACCTACCCTCAGAGGGTATGAAGACCGACTGCCAGGATCTCTCTTGGAGGAGAAGGAGTTCTCCCTCGTCTGGCACTTCCGAGCAGCAGACCCAGAACTCGCATATGTGCGATCGAAAGAGCTTGCGGACGAATTGTCCTATTTCACTGAAAACACTGAGCTCCAAGTATTACAGGGCAGTAAGTCAATCGAGGTCAGAAACGTTGGAATAAACAAAGGAATGGCCGCGAAGCTGCTTCTCTCCGAGACCACGTTCGACTTCGTGCTAGCCATGGGTGACGATTGGGCTGACGAAGACCTCTTCGAGGCGATTCCGGATCAGGCTTATTCGATCAAGGTAGGACTTGCGAAGTCCTATGCAAAGTTCAACCTGAGAAACCATCGAGAAGTCATCCAACTTCTTACCGATCTCTACAAGACCGGCAAGTCGTAGAACCTCTCCCCTGTCCCGAGTGCACACTAGCCGCTGATCTTGTTGGAAAGAGCACGGGCATAGCGCATGGACCCGGTCTTTCGACGTGCCTCTTCAAGACGAACGGAGGCGGTTATCAAACCCATATGAGTATAGGCTTGCGGAAAGTTCCCCAAGGCCTCACCGGTGACAGGATCAATCTCTTCCGAGTACAATCCCAAGTGATTAGCCCGTTTCAGCAGCTGATTCAACAGTCCTTCTGCCTCGCCTAACTTCCCTAGCCGTGTCAGGCAGTCTACCATCCAGAAGCTGCACACGGTGAAAGCCCCCTCCTTTCCTAGTTGACCATCATCCATGTTGTATCGGTAGACTAGATCGCCCTTGGACAGTTCTTCTCGGATGCGCTGGATTGTCGAGGTCATCTTGGGATCCTTAGCCGGCAGAAACCCTACCAGGGGCATGAGGAGATTAGCTGCATCGAGGTCGTCTCCTCCGAGAACCATCGTGAAAGCCTGCTTCTTCGTTGACCATCCAGTGGTCAGGATCTGATTCTTGATCTTCTTCTTCACAGGCTCCCATCTCCGCCAGTCTTCGTCGTATCCTTGTTCTCGAGCTATCTTCATTGCCCGGTCGAGGGCGACATAGCACCACATCTTCGACTCCACGAATGACCTCGCCTCGCGCATCTCCCATATTCCACTGTCGGATTTTTCCCACTCTGCTGCCGCCTGATCGGCCGAATATTTCACCAGATTTTCGTATACTTGCTTCGTGGTCCATCCTAGCGCGCGATGGAGATAGTACATTGAATCAGCGAGGATTCCATATATGTCCAGCTGCAGCTGCTTGTAGGCAGCGTTACCGACTCGTACTGGGCTCGAACGCCGGTAGCCTTCAAGATGGTCCAGGGTAATCTCAGGGATCTCTCTTTCACCTCCAATGCCCATCATTATCTGCAACTTCTCCTTGGAATGACGTCGAACATTAATCATCCATCTAGCGTAGTCTAGGGCCTCCCTTGTGGCTCCGGCCTCACTCAGCGCCCAGACTGAGAGAGCGTTGTCCCTGATCCAGGAATATCGATAGTCCCAATTCCGCAACGTACCAATGCTCTCTGGTAGAGAGGTGGTAACAGCCGCCACCATAGCCCCGGTAGGAGCATACTGTAACATTTTTAGCACGAGGCATGATCTTACAACGTGTGCCCGATACGGTCCCTGATACTTGACGTGGCTAACCCATCGTTTCCAGTAGGATAATGTCTTGGATAGCTTCCTACTTGTTTCATATCTCGCCGCAGGTGTTGGCAAGCTGTTTCCCCACTTGAGGACCAGGATGATCCTCTGACCTCGGGACAGCCGGAAATCGTTGACCAGTTGGTCCTTGTCTGAGACGAGGAGCTTAATGGACGAGGCTAGACTGATGTGGTGTCTTTGATTCCTCGCCAGACATCCGTCTCGTGTTTCTCGTATGATCGTGCTTCCGCGAGCGTAGTTGAAGCGTGGTTGAAAAGTGATTCTAAGTCCAGGATCGCCCTCGAGGCAATCGACAATTCTGTGGAGTTCCTGGAATCCCTTCAGCTCACCCTTCTCCATGAAGCAAGGCATGAAGTCTGTAAGCCTGATGCTTCCCTCTTGGGAATCGAACGTGGTCACCAATACGTTCGTGTCGGCTCCGTAGCTCTGTTTTGTCGTGAACTTCCCCGTTGGAGATAGCTGGAATCTACCTCCCTTTTGTGAGTCAAGCAGAGCCGCAAACACGCTGGGAGAGTCGAACCTTGGAGCACAGTACCAGTCAATGGAACCGTCTAGTCCAACGAGAGCTGCTGTGTGCATATCTCCGATTACTCCGTAATCGCTGATGGGCTTGTAACCACCCGCGGAATCCAGTCTATCAGACAAGAATGCTAGCCTGCTCCGATGCCGTCACGGTTCTAACATCAAAGCTGTCTCAAAAGCGCTTCGATACCACCCGTCAAGAATTCTTTAGCTTAAACGAACCCTTTTGATAGATCGGAAGAAATTAGAGCAACAAGTTCGAAACGCTCTAACCCTTCGAGCGTGCCTCATCCTAAGCCGTTTTAGGTCTAAGACTTTGTTATCTCGTTGGCCAGTCGATCGTGAATCTTCAACCTTTCAAGGGTAGCGTCGGCTCCCGCCAGTCTCTGCTCAATGAATAGTTTCTCGATTTCACCGACCCGACCGACGCCGATGATCGATATGTACGCGCGCATGTATGCCGAGAGGGTTGCTGTTCCCTCGTACATCTTGTCCAGCTTCCCAATGTTGTCTCTAAACCACTCCCAGGTCGCAGCATGCGCTTCCGGGTTCGAGGTAGCAAATTGGAGCAGTCCTCGTCCGATATCCTGGCGCTTCACGTTGCCCGCCATGGCGAACTCCTGAACCTTTCTCACCAAGTCGGGCTGTTTGAAGCTGGCGAGTCCTTCCAAGTACCTGAGGCGGTCCTCGTCCGTGGTGCTCTTCTTGTACCGATCAATGAGCCCGTCGTGGTCGTTGGATGACCTGGCATAGCCTATGATTACCGAGCGTTTCATGTCCGGTTCTACGGTGGCCAAGTCTTTGAATTTCGCACCGGCCTCATGCGCGTATGCATCATCTAGAATAGCGAGCCGCGCGGCAATGGTTCCTCTGAGTAGCGAGCTGTTCTCGTCGCGTTTCCCTTCAAGGATCTTCAACTGTGATTTGTGGTATCTCCGAGAGAGATCTGCGACCTTCTTAGGCGCAATTAGGAATAGATTTGTGATCCTATCCGACACCTCAAAGGCAGGAAGATAGTCTTCCTCATCAAAGAAACGCTCCAGAAGACCCTGGTAATCTTTCCAGCTAATCCTACCCGAGTTGAGAAAGGCCCAAGCATCGTTCGCGAGGCCATACCTGTCGAGCCCGGACAGCTTGCTGGCCCAGACGAGCGACTGGAGTTCGGGACCCCTGTAGTCTATTCGATAGAACCCGGTCCGGTCAACATTGAGTTTCAAGGACTTACGGTTCGCGACGGTGACTTCAGCTCTTTCCTTGTCGAGCATGAGCTGCTGGGTCCTACCGTCCACTGCAATTGTGACGGGGATAGGCCAAGTTTGCTTATCCCTCGCTCCCGAGAGGAGAAACCTCTCCTGCTCCAGTACAAGCTTTCCAGAGGAAAGTGAGGCCTTGACAACCGGATATCCTACCTTGCCGATCCAGCCTTCCATGACGTGGCTGACATCCAACCCTGAAGCTTGTTGAAGATGATTCCAGAGGTCCCTTCCAGAGGCGTTGGAATACCGGAATTGTTGGAGGTACTTGCTGACGCCCTTCTGGAACTTGTCTGGACCAATGTAAGCCTCAATCATTCGAAGAATGCTCGCGCCCTTGCCATAGCTAATCTCGTCGAACAATTCTTCGATCTCTTCCGGTGACCTGACTTTGGCCTCGATGGGATGAGTGCTGTTCAATGCGTCCCGGGCCATCGCCCCCCCAGTGCTGTTCTTGACAAAGTCTTGCCAGATCTTCCACTGGGGATAGGCCCAGTCAACTACCTTGTAGGCCATGAAGGTCGCGAAGCTCTCGTTAAGCCAGAGATCGTCCCACCATTTCATAGTGACGAGATCGCCGAACCACATGTGAGCAATCTCGTGCGCGATTACCTCAGCAATGCTCTTCTTAGTCGAGGTGCTCGTGTCCTTGTCAGCATGCAACAATATCTCCCGGAATGTTATCGCGCCCCAGTTCTCCATCGCTCCATAAGCGAACTCGGGGACAGCGATCAAGTGGAGCTTGGGCAGATCATAAGGAATGCCGAAATATTTTTCGTAGAATTCTAGGGATTTCTGCGCTGCCTCGAAGGCGAGACCAGTCTTGATCTTGCCTTCAGGTTTGACTACAGAGGCCGTATACAACTCTGTCTTGTTATGACGATTCTTGTCCTCCTCGAACCTACCGATTCCAAGATAGAGAAGATAGGTGGACATCTTCGGAGTCTTCTTGAAAGCTACCGTCTTCCTGTTCCCCTCCTTCTTCTCGGTTTCAAGGGGCATGTTTGAGATTACAGAGAGATCATTTCTTGTGCGTACTGTTAGTTTGAAGTCTGCTTTGTAGGCTGGATGATCGATGCAAGGGAGTAGTCTACGAGCATGTCCGGCTTCGAAGTGTGTTGTCAGGACGTACTTGTCTCCGTACGGAGCCTTGTAGAACCCGGTTAAGCTCTCAGAGACTTTTCCCGTGTAGTCAACTTCTAGCGTTCCGGAGAATCGACCGGTCTGGATATCCACGATGTTTCCGTGCTGTTTGAACGATACGTTTCGATCGTTTGTCTTGACGCTTGCAACCTCTAGATCTACTGCGTCCAGGCTGATGTTTCCAGTTGAGCTAATGTCGATTCTTACCTTTCCTGAGAATCTCAGAGCGTCAAAATCGACGTCAAGAAATACGTCGTATTCGTTGACCTGCTGGACGGCCTTGCCAGCTTGGGTCGTTACTTGCATGATGATCCAATCGCTGGGTTTTGCA
>VBBE01000157.1 GCA_005884605.1 Candidatus Bathyarchaeota archaeon | reverse complement strand
CAACATCTCTCCCTTTCCGCATCCGACATCTATGACCCTAGCATTCGGCTTCAGTTCCAGCAGATCATAGAAGCGCTCCAGTTTAGTCTCGTCTACAGGATTCATTACAAAGTGGCGCTGGTGAATGATATCGTAATACTTCCAGCGGTCCATGACAGGATGTCCGGAAGAGGTGTTATTTGGCTGTGGTGAAATGCATTTTCCTGGGTCGATGCTCAGTCTCTTGATTCTAGGTTACTGTAGAAGGCATATCTTGTCTCCCGCCTTCACTAATGCGCCGGATTGAACGTAGACCTCGCTCACAATTCCAGTCTTTGGTGCGGCAATCTCGTTTTCCATTTTCATCGCCTCAAGGACAGCTAGCGGTTGGCCCTTAGTTACCGATGTGTTAGGAGACGCTTTCAAGGATACGATTCTCCCGCTCATGGGCGCAGTTATTACAACATGCCCAATAACAATTTGAGATGCTCCCGCATCTCGGGATAATTGTTCTCTCTCATCTAAACTCACATTGAGTAGTCTTCCGCTTAGTCGAATGAGATAGTCGCTTCCATCGGGCTCTTCTTCTCTTCTGGCGATGAGAACCTTCCCATTGACATTCGCAATCAGATCTGGTTGGTCATCTGTTGGCTCTCGGAGGATGCGAACACTCAACTCTTCATCGTTGATTATGATCTTTTGAGTTATCCCCTGCTTCTCGACCTCTGAAGTGGCCCAGGTTTTTCCGTTGACAGTGAGGAGGCGAACCTGTTTAGAGTCCTTCGACAAACAAGGGTTGCCTCGGTGATGGTTCCGTCTGGAGAGTGTTTCGCCATCTTGTCTGAGTTCTGTCTAGTTGCGATTTGCTGATTCCTGAGAGTGGATAGTTTGCTGTCAAATGCAGCATCGCGACCTCCTCCTTTGACAGTTGTGGTTTGAAGTTCCAGGTGGAGATCTTGTTGTCGAGGAGCTGGGTATGGTAGTCGCCGCGGACAAAGCTCTTGTCTTCAAGTATGGTCTGGTGTAGGGGAATCGTGGTCTCGACCCCGATAATGATCGTCTCGCTCAAAGCGCCTTTGAGCCTTTGAGTCGCCTCCTCTCTAGTACGGCCGTATGAAGCAATCTTCGCGATGAGTGAGTCATAGTATTCTGGAATGACAGCACCGTCGATCATGGCCGTATCGACTCTGACACCTGGGCCTCCCGGTGGGACAAACTCTTCAACGCGGCCTGGCGAGGGAGCAAAGCCTCTCGACGGATCCTCAGCGTTAATCCTGCAGTTCATCGCAACCCCTTTGAACTCAATCTCTTCTTGAGAAAACCCAAGACCCTCTCCGTCAGCGATTCGAATCTGCTGCTCGACAATATCCACCCCAGTGACCATTTCCGTGATGAGATGTTCTACTTGGATCCGTTTGTTTGTCTCAAGATAGTAGAACTCGCCTCCTGTTGATCGTACGAACTCTACCGTTCCCGCATTTTCGTACTTCGTTGCTCTGGCGATTTTCAAGGCAAGCGAGACCAGTTTTTTCCTCGACGTGGAATCGAGTCGCGGTGCGGGCGTTTCTTCGAGGATTTTCTGGTGTCGCCTCTGAAGCGAGCACTCCCTCTCACCCAGATGGACAACTTGTCCTCTTCGCCCGGCGATTACTTGGACCTCAATGTGTCGAGGATTTTTCAAGTGTTTTTCGAGGTAGAGTTCTGAGCGGCCGAAGGCTCCCTTCGCCTCGGAAGCAGCGAGATCGAAGGACCTTCGCAATTTGCTCTCTGTCTTGACAAGGCGCATGCCTCTCCCGCCTCCTCCAAAGGAGGCCTTGATCAATATGGGAAAGCCCACGCGACGGGCTTCATTTTCAGCCTCATCCGCGGTCTCTAGTTGATGTTTCGAACCGGGAATCGTAGGGACGCCGGCTCGATCTGCTGTTTCTCTTGATCCAAACTTGTTCGCGGCCGAAGCCAGAATCTTGCTTCTCGGTCCAATGAAAACGAGGCCTACCTCTTCACACTCGCGCGCAAACTGAGGATTTTCCGCGAGAAACCCATACCCAGGATGTACTGCTTCTGCTTTGGAGGCCTTCGCAACCTTGACTATCTTTGGAATGTTCAGATAGCTTTCAGAAGGCTGTCCGGGACCGATGTTGTAAGCCTCGTTAGCGTGGATGACGTGCTGGGATTCTAGATCGGGGTCTGAATAGACTGCCACAGTTTTGATTCCGAGTTTCTTGCAAGTTCGTATGATTCTTATGGCGATTTCTCCGCGGTTCGCGATGAGGATCTTTCTGAACATCGGTCAGAGTCCAGTCTATAATGGAATGTTGCCGTGTTTCCGGGGAGGGCGTGCCTCTCTTTTGGTCTTCACAGATTCGAGATATTTGATCAGTACTTCCCTTGTTTCTGAGGGCTCGATAACATCGTCAACATATCCTCTTCCCGCGGCGATGTACGGGTTGCTGAATTTTTCGCGATATTCCTTTACAAGTTTCCTCTTCTCTGCGACGGTGTCTTTCGCTTTGGCGATTTCGTTGCGGAAGATTATGTTGATCGCGGCATCAGGACCCATTACTGCTATCTCGGCCGATGGCCAGGCAAGGTTCACGTCGGCTCTGATGTGCTTGCTTCCAAGGACGTCGTAGGCACCTCCATACGCCTTTCTTACGATTACAGTAAGTTTGGGAACAGAGGCTTCGCAGTAGGCATAGAGGAGCTTTGACCCATGCCGAATTATCCCATCGTGCTCCTGTTCTATCCCCGGCAAGAACCCAGGAACATCCACTAGAGTCAGGATCGGGATGTTGAAGGCATCGCAGAATCTGACGAAGCGTGCAGCCTTGACGGAGGAATCAATGTCAAGGGTTCCAGCGTTAACCTTGGGCTGGTTCGCAACGATCCCAATCGAGTATCCGTTGAGTCTGGCGAGTCCGATGACGATATTCTGAGCCCAGAGGGTTTGTATCTCGAACAGTTCGCTTCCATCAACGATCCGGGTTATGACATCCCGGATATCGTACGCCTTGTCGGGGTTGTCAGGCAAGACATTGTTGAGCTCACTCTTGTCCCCGACGGGTGGTTTTGGCTTGGCTCTAG
>VBBE01000156.1 GCA_005884605.1 Candidatus Bathyarchaeota archaeon | reverse complement strand
TCATTATTGTGTCGATATCGATCTTGCCAGTCTTCACATCCACCCCAACATCGTAGAGAGCGTAGCTCATGATCTTGACTGCGCTCTTCGCATCTTCAACAGTCACTTCGTCCCGGAGAAACGCGCGAGCCCTGGCCTCGGAAATCCGGACTAGCCCTTCGAGCTGACGAGGGGTTATCGCAACAGCCGCCTCCTTGCCCGTAGTGTTACGCATCTTTAGATAGAAATCTTGAAGCTCTTTCACGGCTCCAGGGGTTAGGACTGGAACTATTCTCTTCGCATAGCTGATATATTTACGCAGAAAATCAGGCGGAAACGGGGCCTCCTCAGGGGTATGACTGGTCTTGTGCAAAGAGAGAATGTGCTCCGACATTCGGGTATCATTTTCCGGCTCTGGCAGATCCTTCACTAGAAAGATCAGGTCGAATCGAGAGAGTATCGTTACTGGAAGATTGATATTTTCGTTGATATTTCTGTGAGGCTCATACCTTCCCAAGGCAGGATTAGCCGCTGCCAGAACAGACGCCCGAGCGTTCAACGTGGCAACTATGCCACCCTTGGCAACACTCACAGTCTGCTGCTCAAGAGCCTCGTGAATAGCAACACGATCATCAGGCCGCATCTTGTCGAGCTCGTCGATGCAGGCCGTTCCCTTATCTGCGAGCACCAATGCACCGGCTTCTAAAACCATCCCACCGGTCTTCTCCCGAAGAACAGCTGCGGTGTTATGAACTATGAATCCATTGGCTAGAAACGAATGCGACCCTTCTACGGTCAAATCGTAGACTTCGGCGTTGGCTGCTTCTCTCGATATACGCTTCACCCGGACCGAAATCATGTCGTGGCCGATTCGTATGAAGTTGGAGTGGTTGAACTTCTTGAGAGCGATTAATGCTACCAGTTTTTGACTTTTTGTCGATTGCGGGAAGCCTATTTGCTCCTGGAAGGTCTTGAGAGATTCGCCATCGTAGATGGACAGCTCGTAATTGCCTTTCGACCGAACAAGCTTACCCTGTATAGCGGTCACCTTAGGCCTGCGTTTTCTCAGCGCGGTAACTATGCCGAATCTCTGCAAACAAAGGTCGACCTGTATTGCAAGCCTCTTGCTGGAGGTTGAGAATCCAATGTTTTTTCTGTTGCTGACCCAACCATCATGCGAGATCAGGCCTCTAAGGAACGCAGCTAGTAGATCATTTGGAGCAGATGAGATTGCGGGATCCATCTGCATCGAGTCCGTTTTGAGGCCCACTGGGAGGCCTAGAGAGCGCAGAAGTCTGCCTACGATCTTATTGGTGAATCTGACATCATAACAATGCTCATCTTTTTCTTTCTTGATAGTGGGTGTAAGACCGAAGAGAGAGCGCAGTAGACCGCAGTATCTTTCACATTCAGCGTAATCTCCGCTGGTAAACCTCACACAGAGCCCTCGCCCTCCTCCTCTCTTATCCTCGGTGATGCAACCGTCGGCATAGAGGCACCCAACTAACTCCATGAGCTGGTAGAGATTCCGGGGGACTTGAACTGTTTCAATTCCTCGATAAGACTTGTAAGCGATTTCCCTGACGTAGGGTTCCAACTCGGAGAACGCGTCGACACCAAGCAGACGAGTGATTTTTTTCAAGTCTCTGAGTCTCAGACCCTTCCGCCGCCATCTGTGGTACAATTTGTCCTCGAGTATTCCAATAGCCCTGGCAGCCTCTCGTAAGGTAGAATATTCGCGTTGGAGAACACTCCGGAGCCTGGCAAAGGCGTGGGCTTCAAGCCTGACGAAATCATCCTCGTCAGCGAATTCTAACATTCTGATGCGCAACAGGCGACCCGGATCTTGCAGGTGGCGGCTGATAAGAAGGCGGTCTTCCTCTCGTACGTCCTCGGCCCTTTTCCAGTATGCCAATCTGCCTTCTTGATCGTAACATCCAACTTGTGTTTCCGGCGTGAGCAAGATTTCCTTGCCTAGTAAAGTTCGTATCCGAATCAGCACCGGAGATCTAAGCCTATAGTACTGGGTCACCTTGCTGAAACCGAGAGATGTGAGCGATACGCTCCTTAGAAGCAAGGAACTGCCTCGGGGTTCATTCAACACTCGATCTTCAACGATGGGGGCAATGATCTCACTCGGGCTTGGCTCCAGCGCGATCGTTTCTCCGGTTTCAGACCTTGCATCATTGTCCTTCAGCTGCTCCTCAATCACGTCTCCAATGGCTCTGATGCCTTGTCTCGTAACCACCATGGAGTCCTTGTCAACGCACAATCCGGCAGCAGTAGTTCCCCTGCCTGAAGTGTAAAGGCCTCGAGGAGCGATTCTTGACACGTATTGGAGAAGCTGACTCTTTGCCGTACCAGGGTCCCCGATTAACAACGTATTGAGATCTCCTCTGATACTAACTCCATCAGGAAGGTGTTTCGAGACGCCACCGAAGAGGAGGTAGAGAATCCCTTCCTTGATCTCCCCGTAACCGTAGATAGAGGGTGCGAGGCTCATGATGAGCTTGCGGTGAACGAAAGGATCCTTCGACGCCTCTAGAATCTTTTTCTCGTCTTCGCGAGTGATTTCGACAACTTCGGTCTCCTTGCCCACTACGTCGACGAAGTTTGCTTCGAGGTAGAGGTTGAAGGTTCTGAGGCGGCCTTTTTCGCCCACGTACTGTTTTTCGGCTCTGACGATCGATGTGACGGCCACGCGGTCTCCGGGACGGGCCGAGTCTACGATATCGTCTTCTAATCTGACATCTAGATATCTGGGCAACTGTCCGGGGGGAAGGTCTTCAGGTCTTTCTTGGACTCGGGCCTCCTGGGTGTTCTTGAACTTGCACTGCTCCTCCAACAGTTCCCAAGCAGTCTTCTGCTTGCAACTTGGACATGTTGGACCTGGTCCTCTCGTCAGGTCCCCGCTCTGTTCTTCCTGGACGATTTCGAGACACTTTCTGCAGCGGAAGACAGCCTTGAGGATCATGGGCCGAACCTGAGTGGTCCTAACCACAATCCCCTCTACCAAGGCGAGTTTTTTCATGTCCTCGGCCCCAATCTTTCGCAGTGCCCTTTTCTCGGGGAGACGGCGGAACCGAGCGAATATTCGACCAGCGTGCTCTGCGTATTCAGGATCCTCCACGCGCATTTGGGCTGTGGCAGCTGAGCTTGCGTAACCGACATAGTCGTCCGGTCGCTCCGTAACGCTCCGGGCTAGGGCTGGATCAAAAGCGATTAGATCGTCGAAGTCGATTACAAGAGAAATGCCGTTGTTTACAGCCACTTGAGCAAGGCGTTTGCGGTACTTAGACCCGACTTGGTCGGCCTGGTATGAGCGGAAAAAGTCTTGGAAAACGTCCTCAGGACGGGACGTCTGAGGGTTAACGAGTGTCAACTGGTGCTCTCACGGCCAAGAATGTCCTTCTTCCAGGACTCCACGTTCTCGCGCACCTTCTCGTAGAGCGCTTGCTCCTCAACCGTCAGATTGGCTGTAACCTCCGTCGTCTGTTCTCCAGAAGCTCCCAGGGAGGCGATTTTCTTTACGCGGATGTTGACTATGTCCCTTGAGAGAGCTAGAG
>VBBE01000155.1 GCA_005884605.1 Candidatus Bathyarchaeota archaeon | reverse complement strand
TTCTCTTTCTCTTCATTACAAGATAGTCTTCAGTTCGCCACAGGAGCTTGAAACCGAGTCTAGAGTAGAACTCGATTGCTCTCTTGAAGTCCGGGACGTGAAGCTCAATATAGATATCCGTTAACATTGCCGACGACCATGGTCAGAACCGTCCAGTTATTTGAAGACCCGAACGTATCCATAGACCAACTCTCAGAATTCTACAAGGTAGAAGGAACTCCGCACAGCTACTTGATGTTTGTAACCACGATTGACGGGATTGCGGTTCCCCTCGAATCCGGACAGCGCGGAGGATCCGAGATAGCACTACGACACTTGAAGGATAATCCCTTAGCCGCGGGAGGTCTCACCGACAATCGAGCGCTCCAATATGGGTGGGCGACAGCAGATGCCGTTTTGGGAGGCGCGGGAATCCTCAGAGACAGCCCGAGTGCGACATGGTATCCCAGAGACAGAGATCTGCAGGATCTCCTGCGGGCAAGAGAGCGGATGCCAGTCAGAGCGGTCGTGACCGGAAAGGGGGAGGTCGACCTCAAAGACCCCGTGTTCAATCCAAAGAAAGGTGAATGGCAGCCCGTCATCTTCACGACGAGAAATGGAGAACAGAAGCTGAAGGATCAGGCAAGACGATTGAACACTAAAGGGTACCAGCCTCTTAAGGCAACCAAAACGTACGCTATGGAAGGCACAAGCGTAGACCTCGCCAAAGCTGTAGGTATTCTCAAAAAGGACTACGAGACGAAGCTTCTAGACATTCAAGGTGGGCCGATTCTGGCGGGGGAAGTTGTCAAGGCGATGCTAGTGGATGAGCTCAGGCTAACAATCTCCCCCCAGATCTTGGGAGACCTCAACCTGGAGGGAAAGCGAAGACCCGGCTTTGTCACCGGAGTCCATTTCGGAATAGAAGATTCTCCACTCGCCGAGCTTGAGGCTATGGGGGTCTCGGGGAGTCATATCTTTCTAAGATACGTGATGAACTACAGGAACTAGAGAGAGACCGGAAATGGAAATGTTTGCGATGAGAGAATTCCAGTTTTCCTCGGCTGCCTCCCTTGATGTTGATGAGAAGGCAATGCAAGGGCACAACTACGAGCTAAGAGTCGTCGTCAAGGGGAGTCCTAACGAAAGAGGTGTGATTCTAGACACTCGCATTATCGAGAGGATCGTCAACCAAGAGATAATCACCAAACTGGATAAGAAGAATCTGAATGAGATCATTCCTAATCCAACGATGGAACGTATCTCGCTCTGGATCTGGGAAAAGCTCAAACCCTCAATCAAAGAACTCTGCGAGATTAGAGTATGGGAGAACAGAAAGAAAGGAACTAGCGTGATCTATAGAGATTCAGGCAGCACACAATTCTAGCCTCTCTACCCATTTTCTTTCCTCTTAGCGTGCAAGTATTCGGGTAGGTCAAGCTCGAGGAAAACTTCACCGATGTCTCCCCAGGTCTCCTTGAAGTGATGCCTCTCGTAGAGCTTCTTTGCTGAAGCAAAAATTGTCGATGTCTCGACGCCAACTGCGCCCATCGACAGCGAGTCTGCAATCGATTCCTCGAGGAGGCGCGTTCCTATTCCTTTTCCTCGATGGTCAGACGAAACGTAGAACGCTGTTATGAACGAGTTCAGGCCTCCGTCGATGACGTCTTCGTGCATGATGTAGTGGATGAAGCCGATAACTAGACTGTTCACTCCTGCGACAAGCAATTCCCTTTTCACAATTGCCCGGCGTATCGAGCCTAGGCGTCCTAGGGCTGGTTTCCAATCAAACCATTCGGACAGAAGGCTATCAACCGCGTAAGCATCTGCCTGCAGAGCTCTCCTCACTATTTGGCATTGGACCAACGCTCATCAAAGCCCCTCCGCATAGAGTCATTACAAATGCAGACGGATAAACCCCTCCTCCCGAAACCAGGAAACCCACCTGTCTGTAGTGAGTCCGCCGGGATTCACTCCCTTGGGGTTACGTTTTGGAGGGCCCGGTAGTACTCGATGCTGCTACTCCTCTTCTCCTAGAGGCATTTTTCGAGAGGAAGTTGCCAGCCACCCTCGATTGCCGGCACAATACACGGCTATCTACAGGCGACTCCCGTTATCAATCAAGTAGAATAACTTATATGCCCAGCCCCGGTAACGGGAGCCCGAAAATATCTTGGAGCGATCAAATAGGAAGAAACTCTTTGTCAGCATATTACTCATTGGACTAGTGAGCGCATCGCTGAGCTTCCTGCAGGCCATGCCTCGATCCGCACACGCTCAATTCACAGGAATAGTCTGCCTCTCTGCAATGACGACTTCCTGCCCATCGTCTGCGCCAACCTTCAGCGGATCTGTGGGCAATCAAATAGTAGTGAACGTTGTTATCCAAGGCTCGGATTCCTTAAACGGTTTCGACATAAGTGTTCAGGCTGACCCCACGGTCCTCAGTCCAGTTAGCATAAGCTCAGCCGGCAATGTCTTCGCGGGTCAAATGACCGCTACACTAGCGAACTCCACAAACACCTCTACGGGGGTGGCCCGGCTTGCGGAGGTCGTGTTTGGGTTCATGACGCCGAGCCCTACAACTGGGCTACTGTTCAGCATTAGATACAATATTGTTGGATCAACGACGGGCACTCCTATCGCGTATCCCTCTGGTTGCAGCAGTAGCAGCGTTGCAGGTACCACTACATGCGTTCAGGTTGTAAACGCGGGGACGGTCGACCCTGAAACAGTTCAGGGAGCTACATTTACCACTACAGCAGGCTTCACCTTAACCGCGAGCTCATCCTCGCTATCGCTCAACAGAGGATCCTCCGGATCTGTTACCATCACGGTAACCGGCACGGGCGGGTTCACTGGGTCCGTAAGTCTTTTGGCCGTCGTCTCTCCTGTCATAAAACATGGCCCGTCGGCTACGCTGAACCCCGCAAGTGTCACGCTCAGCGCTAGCACTACGGTTGGGACTTCATCGTTGACAGTCTCAGCGCTTCATTCTACGCCAATTAGAGCGTACACTGTAACAGTAACGGGATCAAGCGGAACGATATCTCACTCCGTGACAATACAGGTAACCGTCAGCTAACCCCTGCCCGATTCCGAACTTAGAAGATCTAAACCCCCTCTTTCTTGGCATCAACTACTAGTAATCTTGTGAAGTCACATGCGCACTTCAAATGATGAGCCCGCCCGGATTCACCACCCCGGCGCTAACATCAACCATAGATTCACTTGGATTCCCTGCCAATCCAGTTTTGCATCTTACCCTCCAGTACGTCCAGCGCAAGAGCGCCATCGCCAAGTAGTTCGTCGTGAAATCTGCGAATGTCGAAACGCGGTCCCAGAACCTTCT
>VBBE01000154.1 GCA_005884605.1 Candidatus Bathyarchaeota archaeon | reverse complement strand
GAGCAGAGGCCGACTCCCTCCCAGCCAAAGAACATCAGCAGCAGATTATCGGCGAGGACTAGGAGGAGCATGTTGCCGATGAAGAGGTTCATGAAGAACCAATACCGGGTGAGCCCGAACTCGCCCTTCATGTATTGGAGGCTGTAGACCATGATGAGGAAGCTGATCCAAGCAACTATGTTGGCGAGAAACATGCTTAGCGGGTCCACGAGGACGCCAGCATTCACGTTGAAAATCGATGAGGAGATCCATGCGACTTGGTAGTCGCCCTGCGCGATTGTAAAGGCTGTAATCGTCGCGAAGATGGCCGAGACTAGAGTGAAAGCTACAGCTGCATAGTTTCGGAGCCCAGGATGGATCTTGGCGAAGACCGGTGTGAGAAAAGCCCCCGCAAGGGGCGCAGTCCAGATCAGCCATGGAATTAGTGTCAATTCTTCTCACGCTCCAACAATAGCCCTCCCAATGGAGATGAACCGGCTGATGATCGGTCCAGGATAGATTCCCAGGACTACTGTAACAATGCTCAGAATGATGAGGGGAACAGTGATTGTCCAAGGCGCTTCTTTGACATTCGCCGTATCTCCGTTGGAGGGACCGAAGAAGATCTTCCTGAGGGCGAGTAGGGAGTATCCCGCAGTAAATGCCGTCGCGACAACTCCTAGGATAGCAACGATCACGCGGTAGTCCGAGAACGCGCCTGTTGCGCGTAGGAAGCCTCCTTGGAACAAGAGAAACTCGGAAAAGAACCCGTTAGTCGATGGAAAACCCATCAGAGCAAGCGACCCGATGAAGGCGGCAGACGCGGTTATCGGCATCTTCCCTGCGAGTCCTCCCATCTTGCTCATGCTTCGCTCCCCACGAAATTGAAGCATTATCGCACCGACGGCTATGAACAAGATTCCCTTCGCGGTTGCGTTGCTAATGTACTGGAACATCGACCCTGATATGCCGAACGAAGTGAAGGTTGCCAGTCCGAAGAGGATGTAACCCATCTGACTCATGCTGGAATACGCGAGCAGTTTCTTGACATCGTCTTGGACCAGCGCCATCGCGCTGCCATAGAACATTGTGACTAGAGCCCAACCCGCAAAGAGCGCTGAAAGGGCCTGAAACCCCGATGGATAGATTGTCATGACTATCCGAACTATCGCATATCCTCCTATTCCTGTCATGGCCGCAGACAGTAGGGCGCTAATTGGCGTAGGTGCTTCAGCGTAAGCCGAGGGGAGCCATGCATGAAGACCAAACTGCGCGATCTTGACGAAGAGCCCGAAACACATGGCTCCAACGACTCCTATCCTCACGAGGGAGGGGACAATGGACGGGTTCGCAGCGAAGTTGTTAACGACCGAATCCATATCTGTAGTTCCGGCCAGGAACCCCGTCACAAGAATGCCAACGAGCAGTACCAAGGCTCCTACATGCGTCCAGATGAAGTAGGTGAGCGAGATCTTGTCTCGCTCGCCATACCCCCATTCCGCAATCAGAAAGAAAGAGGGCACTAGCATGATTTCAAAGAACAGATAGAACTCGACCAGGTTTGTAGCGAGAACCGTCCCTATCATTCCCAGCGAGTAGAGCATGTACAGACTGTAGTAGAGCCCGTAGCGCCCAGGATCGTCACCAATCCTCTGACGCATGTAAGGCACAGAGAAAAGCGCGATCAATGTCACCAACAATGAAATAATGAGAAGGATTGGCAGACTGAGATTGTCGACTCTTAGACCGAAAGTTCCAATCGGCGACCAAGAGTACAGTTCCGAATAGGAACCTTGGGGAGAGGACGAGCCTTGAACCCCCGCGATCAAAACAGCCGCAAGAGGTACGATTGAGAGAAGCGATGCGACATACCCGGCTCTGTCTTTTAGAAGAAGGGAGAACCAGTAGACAACCGGGACGCCGATTAGAGGAACAACTATCGCACCTATCAGAAGAAAAGTCATGGTTTCTCTAACCCTTCAGTCGATCTAGTTTGCGAAGGTCAATGTCGACGTTCAACCTAGAGACCAGCATGATGATAGCGAGTCCGACGGAAGCTTCCATAGCCGCGAGCGCAATCGTGAACAGAACCAGCACCTGACCAGTAACTATCGGCGGGTCTCGCAGTCTCGCGAAGGCGATGATGTTGAGATTTGCCGCGTTGTAGATCAGTTCTATCGAGAACAGTATTCTGAGAGCATTCCTCTTTGTAGTTAGTCCATAGATTCCAATACCTAGGAGGATAACCGAGACGGCGAAGAAGCTGGTTAATGGTTCCAACTTCTCACTGTTTCCTGTCCGCTTTCGCCAGTGTCAGGGCACCAATCACGGCTGCAGCCAGGACGAGTGAAAGAAATTCGAGAGGGACGCCGTATTGGTTGATGAGTGTAGAGCTGAGGCGAGTGAGATCGCATCCCGCACCGCAGTTGTCTGGTCCAGGAAAAGCGGCAGCGCTTGTCAAAGACCCTGCCGTTCCGAGGAGAAGCGATACCAAGAGTGCTACGAGTAGTGAGAGCCTCTTTAGTTCCAGTGGCGGCTCACCGAGCTGGGGGCCGACTAGCATAACTGTGAACAATATTAGAACGACCACTGCTCCGATATACACAGCAATCTGGAACGCTCCAATGTATGAAGCGTCAAGAAGGAAAAAGAGCCCGGCTATGCCGAGAAACGAGATTCCTAGGGCGGCTGCGCCATAAACCAGATCTCTTGCCTCAAGAGCGAGGATG
>VBBE01000043.1 GCA_005884605.1 Candidatus Bathyarchaeota archaeon | reverse complement strand
GGATATCATTCTGACATTCAGCCGGCATACATCGTGGGGAAGAAAGGAACTGCGCGGCAACTGAAGCTGATTGAAACTTCTCTTGAGATGCTGAGAGCGATGGTTGAAGTCACGCGTCCCGGGACGACTGACACCGACTTAGTCAGGGCCGCCTACAGGGTCTTGAAGAAGAGTCCTTTCGCACCTTTTGTAAGGACTTGGACCTTCGGCCATGGGTATGGCGTAGGGTCGGACTATCCCGACTTGACAGGTGCCACGCTCAATCTTCCGAAGCCGGAGCAAATGGCTCTGAGAGAAAACATGCACCTTTGTTACGAGCCTGGAATTTTTGTCCCCGGCCTGGGAGGCGCAGCCGTGGAAGACCAAGTACTAGTCACTAAGGATGGGTGTGAGGTCCTCACCAAATGCGGAGATCGGGCACAAGAGTTACTCTCGAACTAGTCCGGACCAATCTTCCGCTCGTCGGAAATCCATCTCAGGAGCCAAGACCGACTGCCAGGCTGCGCGGTCTTTCGGACTTCCTGAGGACGATTCCGATGGCCAAGTAGGCGGCGAAACATAGGCCGCCGATTGCGAATGTGACATACCAAGTCAGATACTCGGCAGTGGCGAATATGCTCAGCAGGAGACCGCCCACCATAGGGCTCAGGGCCTGGCCGGAATTCCAACACCAGCTGTAGAATCCAATATACTCTCCTCTCTTCTCGTACGGGGCAAGCCTGTTCGCGAAAGCAGTGCCCGATGGCGCCTGAAGCATCTCACCGATTGTCAGACCCACTATCACGACTTGCAGTAGCAAGAGGTTTTGAGAGAAGCCCACCAGCAAGTAGCTTAGTGACTGTACCCCAACCGAAATCGCCATGAGGCTGGTCAGCCTGTATCTCAGGCCGAGACGGGAGAAGGCGTACTGGAACAGAATCACTAGGATGCCATTGAGAAAGTAGAGGTAACCGAGGAATTGCTTCGATATGTGGACCTCCTGAGTGGTGTACAGAGCGAATGTCGGTCCCATCTGGTTGGCGAGGAGCCCTGCGCCAATCGACACTATGGAGAAGACGAGCAGAATTCGATCCCTTGAGACAGACAGCATGTTCCCCAACTTTGGACTTCTCTTCCCCGCAGACCACGTCTCTCCAAGGTAGACAGTTGTGACCGCAAGGTTCAGGATGACGAGGGCGGTCATAATGTAGATAGAAACCGCGTAAAGGACTATGAGCCCTCCTGCAAGGGATCCCAACGTGAATCCGAGATTGATCGCCACCCTGTAGATGCCGAATCCTTCAGCCGCGCGTTTCTCTTCGACAAGGTCTGATATCATAGTATTGGCCGCCGTAAGGAAGATACCGTTGGTGGCTTCTGATAGGGTGAAGAGGATGAGGATGGTGACGAAGGAAGGCCCGAGGGTGGCAGAGAGGCTCAGCATGACCAGGAGCACGCCTCGGGCAGCCATGCTCAGTGCCATGGACTTCTTGCGGCCCCAGGTGTCCGCGAGGACTCCACCGACCGCCTGAAAGAGGGCGGAGACCCCGCTCGAGATGGTTATTCCAATGCCGATGAAAAGTGGTGAGGCATTGAGCTCAAGGTAGTAGAGGGGGAGATAGACGGTTACCAGCGTCCTTCCGAAATCGTTCATGAAGAGGACGAAGGACAGGAGCTTCAGCCGTCGGTCAAAGCCACGGGGTACGAGACTCCTGACAAGGTCGCCCGCGATTAGAAGAACCATTTTGCCTTCCCGGCCTCGGGGCGCAATTCATCGCCCCGTCTTGGATGACATATTTGGTTGTCGAGGTCTGGATGCTTTTACTAAAAGGCCACGCTTAAATCGCCCGGCGGGGCGAGGAACGGAAGCATGGTGGAGGCCTTCAGCATAGCCGGTGTTACGTGTGGCCCCGGCCAGAAGGTCTATCACGAGCTGGTCGTCGACTCGAGTAACTCCGTGGTGACGACACTTCCGTTGATGTTGATCAATGGCACACGCGACGGGCCCACGCTCTGCATCACTGGCGGCATGTACGGCGATGAGTATCCTGGAATCGAAGCTGCCACCAGAATATTCAACAAGACCAACCCGGGAAAACTGAGCGGAAGACTGGTCATCCTTCCTGTGTTGAATATGCCGAGCTTCCAGTGGAGGACGGTGGGATTCTCCCCCCTGGACCGAAAGGACCTGAACAGGGTCTTTCCCGGTAACCCCAACGGAACTGTGACGGAGAGGACGGCCCACATTGTCCTGAACGAGGTCATCATGAAGGTCGATTTTCATCTTGACCTCAGGGGCGGAGACACCAACGAATCCCACATGTCTCACACCATAATCTGCAGAACCGGGAATTCAGACCTTGACAGGACGTGTTATGACGCGGCTCGGGCTTATGGCCTCGAATACGTCATGATACACGACGCTGGAAAGGAGGGGGCCACCCCTGGAATCCTGCTGCATGAGGCCACGAAGCTCGGGAAGCCATCGATCATCTCCGAGATAGGGATAGGCCTTCTGACCTACCGCGAAGAGGATATCGCCTTGACCGAGCGATGCGCGGCCCGCCTGATGAAACACCTGAAGTTGCTGGAAGGGGTAGCCGAGCCATTCCCCAGGAAGATGAACATAATGCGCCAGGGGGCGAGGGTAATCTGCACCAAGGGCGGGATATTCTATCCGATTGTGGAGCAGACCGGACCCTATTTCACATCGATGTTGAAGAAGGGTCAGAAGGTCGGAGAGATCAAGAATATCCGCGGGGAGTTCCTCGAGGAGCTGCGCTCGCCCGTGGACGGAGTACTCCACGAGCTCCTTCCGAAGCGCGTCGTTTTTGGCGGCGAGACCGTGATCCTCATCCGAACAATCGAGGATTCCTCCGACTACTTCAAGGACTGACCGCCTGTTGGCCGCGAAGGTTACGCGTAGCTCCGCCTCCGAGCTTGACCGCTCGAACATCGCCAGGGCGTTCGCCACGTCTGGATTGGTTCTGAAACGAGCCCAGGGCGTCTACGTCGAGGACGAGAAAGGGAAGAAGTACCTCGACATGACCGCGGGCGGAACCACCGCGGTCGGATATTCCCACCCGAGGCTAACGAAGGCGCTCGTCAGCCAAGTTTCAAGAGGCATCGATCACATCGACAGGCAGACCATGATCACGGAGAAGGCCAGTGAACTCACCGACGAGCTCAAGACCTTCGTGCCGAACCCTCTAGCCAAGGGGAAGGCGGTCTTCGGCCACAGCGGTTCGGACATAATAGAGAAGGCGATAAGGTTGGTGCGTTTTTCTAAGAGCCGCCCCGTGATCGTCAGCTACTACTCTGCACACCACGGAGCCAACGCCACTGCTCTAAGTGCATCACCAACCCTAAAGGAGATGGGGACAAACGCGCTCTCCCGCTTCTTCAATCTCCCGGGTTTCATGCACATGCCCTTTCCAGATTCCTATCGCCCTTGGTTTGCGGACGGTTCGAAAGCAGGAGATGATTGTCTCGCCTTCCTAGAAAGGCTGCTCTCCTCAGTGGTTTCGCCACGACTTGTCGCGGGCGTCCTCGTGGAGCCGATTCTGAGCCTCGGAGGGAACGTCGTCCCTCCCGATGGGTACTTCCAAGGCCTGGCCAAGATATGCAGGGAGAATGACATTCCCCTGATTGGTGATGAGGTCCTCACAGGGATTGGCAAGACCGGCCGAATGTTCGCCTTGGAACACTGGGGGGTGTGGCCAGATGTGCTTTGCGCGGGAAAGGCCCTGAGCGGCCCACTCCCCCTGACGATGCTCCTGGCGAGAGAGGACTTGGCCGACAAGTGGGAGCCCAGAGACTACGTCGGCATCAGCAAGGATGCCTACATCCTAGGATGCGTCGCAGCGGTTGAGATACTGAGGATAGTCAGGGACGAGAGACTCGTCGACAATGCCTCGAGGGTAGGCAGCCACCTTGAAGGTCGATTGAAGGATATGGTCGACGATCTGGGGCTTGACGGAGATGTAAGGGGAAAGGGTCTAATGATGGCCCTCGAGTTGGTGGAATCGGAAAAGACAAAGGCTCCGGATTCGCTTCGGGCCCGGAGCGTGGTCCGCGAAGCGCGAAGGCGGGGCCTCGTCGTTGGACTCACTGGAACCTGGGAAAATGTAATCCGTTTCCTTCCTTCACTGACGATCTCCGAGCGGAACGTCGATGACGCCATAGATATTCTGGTTCGTTCATTCGAGGCATCATAGGGATTCGTGGGCCAGCCTCAGGCCCCAGGAGGACCCTTTAGCAACACGTGTATCTTGGTTTCCTGAAAAATGGGCTAGGCGATCGGGCAAATCTATCTCAGTTCGACTTCTGCAGCTGGGAAGTTATCTGCGACTTTCCCTCTCGACAGTTCGAACGGCGATCGGGGTTAGGAAGACCCCGCCGAAGAGCCCGGCGTTCATGACAGAGATTTGTGACGGAGCCGACAGTAATCCTGGCATCGAGATGGAGAGTGCGATTGGAAACTGGGTGGAATTGGCCTTTTGGATATAGTACGCCAGGTATCCCCCACCTGCGCCTCCGCTCCCGTCACCGTACTGCGGGTTGTAGACACCACGACCGATTGCGCTGTTCGAGGGGAGGACCCACGTCCGCTCCACCTGTATGGCGTCGGGTGAATACATCGGTATTATGCCCGCCCAGTCCAGCATTGCCTTCTGCACCTTGCTGTAGAGCTCGAGCCTGTATGTGGAATTCAGCGACGCGGCGGCCTGATTCAGCCAGGTGATTACCGTGGCATTGTTGAATCCGGTGGTCAGTCCGGTGAATCCCTGGGGGGATGCCCAGTTCGCCAAGGTCTCAGAACCGTCCGCTATGTCAGGCACCCAACAGCATCCTAGGCGCAGGGGAACCTCGAAGTTGTGGAACATCGTAAGCCACGTAGGAGTATCGACGGACTGAATGTTTATGGTAATCTGTGGGTCTAAACTTTCAACCCTCTGCTTGAAGAGAATGGCCGCCTCGGTGTTCGTCGCGTCGTGGCTCTCTATGATGATTGTCACGCTTCCAGTGTAGCCTGCCTTCGCAAACAGCTGTTGCGCCAGAGTGGGGTCGTAGTTGTAGCCCTTGATGTTGGCGTCGTGGCCGAACATCCTAGGAGTGAGATACCCATCCAGCTTCAGCGAGAAGCCGTTGGTGACGTTCTGCAGAAACTGCTGGTAGGGGAATGCGTAGGCCATCGCTTTTCTGAAGTTGACGTCGTCGAAGGGATGGATCCTTGGATTCATCAGCATGGTTGCTATCGTGTTTGTCGGAGCGGCCCATATCCTGACCCCATTGTGGGTTGAGACAATGGTACCATTGCTTGCGAAAATCTGCTTGTTGATTAGGTCGAATGCGTTAGAGGTGGGGAGTGAAATTGCGTCAGCCGCGCCGGACAGCAGATCGAGCTCACTGGTCGATACGCTAGGGACATATTTCACGATGTACTGGCTAAGTTTCGCGGGACCGGTGTGAGATGGAGTCCCCCAGTAGTTGGGGTAGCGCGCGAAGACGATCTGGCTGCTCGGAGTGTAGCTCTGTAACATGAACGGACCTGTCCCCATCATGTGATTCTGCATGAACGCACATTCGAATCCCGGAGTCACTCCGGGAGTCAGTGTCGTCCCGGGGCAGTTCGCTATGACGTAGCTGGGGGAGACGATAGACCCGCCTGACTCCCAAGCGAATGTACCGAGGGTGGCGGCCTCTGGGTAGGGATGTTCGAAGTTGAATACGACGGTGTAGGTGTCAAGGACCTTCACGCCTCCTGCTGCGAGATACTTCTGAACCTCCGTTGTGTTAGTGACGTGGATAGTGTTGGCGCTGGAATACTCAGGTCCGCCCCTGATTGCCATTGTGAAGTCGGCGGAGAGAAGGAACTCCGGGCCGTCCTCGTGGTTAATCAGAATCGCCCTGTCGTAAGAGAACTTTACGGCCGTGGCGTTGAACGGAGTCCCGTCCTGGAAGGTTATCCCCTGTCTCAAATGGAATACGACCTGAGATGCGTTAGGTGCGATGGTCCAGCTCGACGCGAGCCAAGGCACGAAGGTTGTTGGGTCGGGGCCGTTCCAGTGTACGAGGTTCTCGTACACATTGAGGAAGAACATATCGCTGTAATCCCATGTAAGAGCTGGGTCGAGACCTCCGGGGCCGGGCTGGATGGTATTCTCTTCTATGAAGACGTTAGGATTGGGCACCGCGTTGCCAACCGTCGTGCTGGAAGTCGTCTGTGTTGGATTCCCTCCGGTTAGGAAAACCGCGTAAACGCCTGCCGTGGCGGCGAGTAGAACTACTATTACGACTATTACCGCGGCGGTACGACTAACGGCGGCCGAGCGCAATTGACAGGCGTCGCACGAGCTGTAAGTTATTTAATGGTATCGAGGTTCTTGACAATCGTCAGCAGAGGTCCAAATCACTCTACTTCGCTGATGTCAGTCCCTATCTCAAATAGGGCATCACCCTGATAGACGGCAGGCGATGTCACCATGTGAATCACCCCTGGTTGAGGAACGGTTATCCTCTCGAGCACATCTCCGTACAGGTTCTTGATCACGCCTATCTCCTGTCCCTTCCTGACCATGTCCCCCGCCCTGACGTCCGAGATGAAGAAGCCTCCTCTCTCAGAGTAGATATGGTATGGCCGATATACCTTGGCTTTCTTTGGTATGTCCGGCTCCCCTCTGAGCATCCTCAGATGCTTCATCACGTTCGTAATCCCCTTGAACACCATGTCAACGATGTCGGATTGGCACCTCCCGCTTCCTCCGGCCTCGGTCCCCATCGTAATCGGTACCGGCTGCCCTTCGTAGGGCGGCTTGGCCCCAGGTCTAGGACGCCCCTCCCTAATCCAGACCCAGCCGAAATTCCTTGCCAAGGCGAAGGCGGCGTCGTCCCTCTTTGGGTCTTCGCCGAATCTGGTGTACATCGTACTGATCAGGAGGTCCTCGATGATGTCTCCGCCGTGGAGGTCGAGCCTGTATTCGGCTTTAGAAAGTATGTTGTCATAGAACGACTTTGCCACCTGGTAGCTGATCAGAGGATGCCCGGATCCTCCCCTGGGTATTTCTCGAACGAAGGCCCCCGAAAGCCCCCTGTAGTCCACCGGGTTCGTGTAGACCCATCTGGCTTCGAAGGCCGGAGTATTGACGACGGGTACGATGATGACTGTCCCATTCACTTCGGTTGGATTAAGCTCTGTCTGCAGCCTGAGAGTTCCAGCGGGTCCGTTGTACTCCGACCCGTCGATTCCTCCGTTCACCAGCAGGGTGGGCCCGTCCCCGGCACCGTTCACGACGGTGAAGGGAATCTGATGCGGACCCGCAGGCTTTTCGGAAATCGAGAGATTGCCCCGCTTCTTCTGTCCGCCCTTTACTTCGAGGTCTTGAATCTTGACCGTTCGAGACACGCGAGCCCCCCGCCCCTCTTTCTTATTAATGCGCAGCGGACGCGCGGTCCGCCGGAACTTTAATGCGTCCCAAGAACTGTCGTACGATCGACTCGAATTCCCGGGGCCTTTCGGCGTGGAGCCAGTGGCCGCACCCCTCGAAGACATGCATCTCGGAGTCCGATATACCAGCCCCAAGCTTCCTCCCTTCCTCCAGGGGGATTATCCAGTCTTGGTCTCCGTGCATGACCAGAGTTGGAACTCTGATTTCCTTCAGCTTCGATTCGACTCCCCAGTCGTCGTTCTGCTCCTGCATGACGTAGTTGTGCGTCGGATAGCGCCAGTACCGCTTCGCGCGATCACGGCCAGGACTGTAGTTGGGACTCAGGATGGCGTTCAGCCTGTTGAAATCCAGGATCCCTCTCCTGAGGTCGGCGTTGCTCTTGCAGTGGCCCGACCAGTATCTTTCGAACCGGTCCCAGTCCAGTGCCAGCCCCGCGGCCCTCGCGTTCTTCTTCAGTGTCACGAGGCTAGTATGCGCCGGAGCCGTCGACCACAGGATGAGGCCTCTGACACTCGCCGGGTATCTCAGAGTGTACTCGAGGGCAAGATATCCTGCCCCGGAACTCCCCGCGACTATTACCTGCCCCAGCCTCAGCTTCTTCCTGAGCATCTCGGCATCTGCCGATAGCTGTGCGAAGCTTGGGGACCCTACATCCTCAGACCTGCCGCACCCGCGGAGGTCGAAGACCACGACCTGGTAATCGTCGCAGAATGGTCGGAAGATGGTCTTGACGTAGCGGGAATCTACGCTGCCTCCCGGGCTGTGGAGCGTAAGTATGGTCGTGAGGCCCTTCAGTCCCATTCTCTCAAAGAAGATCCTGCAACCGTTCACAGTTGCCAGCACAAGACTAGTTCTCCAATGGACCTGCCGACGCATACTGGGCGATGACTCGCTTCATCCGCTTCACGCCCTCGACGATCTGGGGTATGCCGACCTTGGAGTAGGAAAGTCGCTGGTATCCGTCGCCTCCGGAGCCGAAGAACGTGCCAGGGGACGAACCTACGCCTGCTTGGAGGAATCTATCTGCCAGCTCCTGGGACGTGAGACCTGGCGCAGCGTCCCTGAAGTTGGGAAAGACGTAGAAAGTACCCTGGGGCAGTTTGCACGACATGCCGTCCAGAGTGTTGAGTTCATCCACAAGGGTTCTTCTTCTTTCGTCCAGTTCGCGGACGATTGGAGCCGAGAACCTGTCCCACCCTTGGAGGGCCCGCAGGCCGGCGATCTGGATGTGAGAACTGACGTGGGCCAGCACGAGGTTGTGGATGGTGCCTGCTCTCTTGATGAATTCCTCTGGGCCACAGAGGTAGCCGAGCCTCCAGCCGGTCATGGCGAAGGTCTTCGAGAACGAGAACAAGCCGATGGCGTTGTCTCTCATGGAGGGAATTGACATGGGGCTCACGTGCTCGGCCCCGTCGAATACCAGAGCCTCGTACGCCTCGTCGGAGAGGATCGGCAGATCGTGGTCGATTGCCGTGCGGCCTATATCTTCCAGATACTTCCTGGGATAGACCGTCCCCGTGGGGTTGTTTGGAGTGTTGATCAGGAGGGCCCTGGTCCTCTTGTTGACCGCCTTTTCGATGGCCTTTGGAGCAGGAAGCCAGCCCTCATCCTCCGTGGCGCCGACATAGCGCGGGGTTGCACCCGAGGCCTTGATCAGACTATCATACGGCGGATAGTAGGGGGCCGGGATGATCGCCTCCTCCCCCGGGTCGAGCAACGCGTTGACGGCCAGATAGAGGGCCTCGGTGGACCCCTGAGTGATTAGGATCTGGGTTTCAGGGTCCAAGTCTATCTGATTGTAGTCGCGGAGCTTCTTGGCCACAGCGTTGCGAAGTTCCGGATATCCGGCCGCCGGGGCGTACTTCGTGTAGCCCCTTTCGAGGGCATCCGAGGCCGCGTCCATTATCTCTCTTGGGGTGTCCATCGAGAGGTCCCCCTGCTGCAACGGAATCAGGTCCTTCAGTGGGAGTGATGCGATCTTGTCGGAAAGACCGACGATGGGGTTGGGCGGCAGAGACGTCCTCGATGCGAAACGCACTTTCTCAGATCGATTGGCGCCGGTCGTTTTGGGCCCTATGAAGCTTTGCTCGGAGGGAGGCTGGCTCAGTATCCTAGGTTGAGGTCGACGACGTTCAGGAGGTCCCTTCCCGCTGCCAGGTTGTCGATGTTCTGGCTCACGATGGAGAAGACGCGGTAGACGGTCTCGGTAGTGATTCCTCCGATGTGGGGGGTGGCGATTACGTTGTCAAGTTTCTCTATGGAGTATCTCGAAGGCGCCGACGGCGGGAGCGAGTACCAAGTGTCGATTGCCGCATATGAAATTCGGCGTTCGACCAAGGCCTGGTACAGGGCTTCCTCGTCAACCACGGCAGCCCGGGATACGATAACTATCGAGGCCGTTCTCTTCATTAGAGCGAATTCGCCCTTCCCGATCAGGCCCCGGGTCTCGGATGTGAGCGGCAGCGCGACCGTGAGGAATTCGGCTCTGGAGAGCGAACTATGGAGGTCCTCGATTCCGTAGACCTCGCAACCCTGAACCGGTGTGCCCCTCTCTGGGTGCTTCCTGATTCCGATTACCTTCATCCCGAAGGCCGAGGACCTTCGGGCGAGTTCCGTCCCTACGGCACCGAGGCCGAGTATCACGTGAGTCAGCCCCTGGACCTCCACCCCCGGAGTCCGGTTCCAAACCCCCTTCTTCATCTCTCGGTCTTTCTCGACCACTCGCTTCGCGACTGCGAGTAGCAGCGCGAAGGCATGCTCGGCCACCGGGACCGAATTTGAGCCCGACGCGTCCGCGAGGGTGACCCCCGCCGCCCTGATCGAATCCAGAGGAATCTTCTCGATTCCCGCCCCGAGACACTGGACCAGCTTGAGTCTGGGAGCGAATTCGAAGAGGCCGCAGATGGTGGTGTCGAGGGTGACGCTCGTCCCCACCAATACATCGCAGTCGGCCAGGAGCCCTCTGAGCCCGGCCCCCGACTCATCGGGGGAGGACGAGACAAACTCACATCTTGTGTCGAGCTTCTGGTTGAGGATATCGGCCGCTCTCTCCGGCGTGACTCCGTAGGAGGTCGAGGAGTCGCCGAAGTGCAGCAGTACTCGCGTATCCTACACCAGACCCAAGGCGTGCTGGTCAGGGGTGCAGTCAGAGGACTGCGAATCTGTCACTTTTGCCAAGTCAGGCTGGGGGTCTGATATCCCCTTTCGGTCCAGGCCTTGTCGTGTTCGATGTATTCGAGCACGAAGTACTCTACAGGGAGCCTGTCGTACGGGTTGAAGATTCCGTGCTGAACATCGACGGGCGTATGGACGAAGGACCCCGGCCTTACCTTGACCCTTTCGCCCTCTGACAGGACCTCGCCCTGGCCCCTGAGGAAGTACATCGACTCCTCCGGATTCGTGTGAGGCGAAACCTCGTTGTGCGGCGGAGTGATTTGAATGTCCAGGCCGTGCATCCTGTAGGCTCCGCTGATCGCATGCTGCTCCTCCGTGATAAGTTGCCGGTTGATTGTAGTGGCACGGAACGATGTGTACTGGGCCTCGAAGAAGTTGAAGGCCCTTGCCTTCGCCCACCTGAAGAAAGGCTTCGGCGCCTTGTATATGCTCGTGTAGAGAAGGAGGTCGGTCTCCCCGGCCTGTTCAATCTTGTGCCCGGCCTTGTTGCCGGGTACGAAGATGGTGGTATCAGAATGGGCGTAGATCCCTCCCCAGAGAGCACAGCCGCTGATTACGTAATGCTGGTACTCGCTCATCTGGTCGTCGAAGCTGACTGCGCTCCCGGGCTTGATGACCTGGTGTTTGACCGTCAGGTTGTGGTGAGGGGTGTCGTCGGGCCCCAGCAGCGTTCTTTCCCAAACTCCTTTCGAAACCTCCACCTGCTTGATATCGTTAATGTGCCTGTGCATGTATGAATGTCACGTCTTTCTCCCCTAATCCGAGTAATTAATGATTGTGCCATGGAATTACTTTCAGG
>VBBE01000051.1 GCA_005884605.1 Candidatus Bathyarchaeota archaeon | reverse complement strand
GATCATCGGCGAAGAGGCCGGTGGCAAACCGCGAGAAGAACGACTGATCGCCTTCTAGATCTCCAAGGGACACAAGCCCATGCCGAACTCTCCCCACCGTCAATGAATGAAGCAGCAACCATAGTGTGCTAGGCTTTTGCCCAACCCAGACCTGACTTCAAACTTCCTCCAACTCAAGGACAAACTTGCATCAATTAATCCGTCAAAAGACAGGGACCGAGTGGAAGCAGTGGTCGCGATTCTTCTCTGGAAGGAGCCTGGAGGAGGGCTGCAAACGCTCCTCGTGCAGAGGGCGGAGAGAGAGGGGGACCCGTGGTCGGGCCAGATTGGACTTCCAGGTGGTCGAGTCAAACAAGGCGCCGAATCGCCTAGAACCGCCCTTCATCGGGAGGTCGAAGAAGAAGTTGGAATCAAGCTCGAAGAAGTCGGCGTGGAACTTGGCAGCCTCTCGGTCGGTCATCCTATGCGACGTCTCGAAATGAGAGTTCAGCCTTGGGTCTATGGTTTGAGTGTCAAGCCTAGGGTCAGTATTGGCTCAGAAATTGCCGGCTCTTTCTGGGTGAACCTATCCGAGCTACCCTCCAAGATGAAAATGAGCGAGATTACGATCAGAGACAAGCCCTGGAGTGTGGAGTCCTTCGTTGTCGAAGGAAAGATCGTCTGGGGTTTTACATACCGGGTCCTGAGTGAGCTGCTTCCAATTCTAGAAATTTCGCTCTAGGCAGGAATCTCAGATATGACCGAGTTTATGCCCTGCATCTTGCACGCCTCGCAAATTTCGAATGTCGTTGGCTCTCCGCAGGACTTGCAAGGTTGCAAATGAGACGGTGCGAGATTAGGTTCGGCGAAGGATCGAAGTCGAAGCATCGCTCGGTAAGCAGAGAAAGTCACACCCGGATGAGCCAGCTCCAGCTTATTCAGGACAGTCCGAAGTTCATTCCTCAAAGCCTCGGTCATGTAGGGACACGAGGCGGTTTGAAACTGTAGGTCCTGGGCATAGCCGTACATTACAATCTCTCTCTCAGGAATCTCGCACAACGGCTTTACCCGCGTTAGGAAGAGTCCGCGGGGATCTTTGAGAACAGGACTGAACCTGACGAACCGTTCGGCGTCGCCTTGGAACAGGTTCAACATGTAGGTCTGCACAATATCATCGAGGTTGTGGGCTGTTGCAATCTTGTTTGCTCCAACCTTCTTGGCTGCAAGGTTGATGGCCTTTCTGCGAAAAACGCCACAATAGGAACATGCGGTCATCCTCTCCTGCTTGCTCTTCAGAAAGTCGTCTAATCCGTACCCATAAAGATCTTCGAACGAAACGATCTCATGCTCGATCCCGAGATCCTTACAATACTTTGTCGCAATGTCAACTGCCTCCTCTCGGTATCCCGCAATGCCCTCATCAACGGTGACCGCAGTGATGCGGGTGCGGGGAAATCGCTTCCAGAGCTTGTGGAGGATCATGAGGAGTGTCAAACTGTCCTTTCCCCCAGATACCGCCACTGCAACATGGTCGTCGGGGCTGAACATGTCCCAATGACTGATGGTTCGACGGACCTTCCGCTCCAACGACTCTCTAAAGCAGCTCTTGCACAGAACCTTCCCCTCGTACTCTCTTCGAAAATAGCCGGGATTGCGCTGGCACACTGTGCAGGATCTAAGATCCATCGGATTCTATCTCGGAAATATTGTACCGAACAAGATGTAGGAGAGAATGATGTTTGAACTCAACAGACCAAGAGAGATGACGCTGGCAACGATCCGCACATTCTTAGTATTCTTCAACCCAAGAACTCCTAACACAGTATCGAAGTAGCGATCCCCGTCGAAGGGAAAGAGCGGCAGCATATTGACGAGCGCGACTCCGAGCAGAATCAGTTGCATCCAGCTAAACGCTGTGAGAAGTTGGTATGATGATGTGACGGGCAGAAATTGGTATCTGAGGGGAACGTAGTTCGCAGTTATGACTCCGAGTATCGCTCGGCTAGAGTTTGTGTCAGACTTTCCGGTCGCAAATGTTAGCGTTTGTGAGGGATTGCTTAGATGAACTGTGACCGTCGAGTTAGGGCGGAGAGTGGATAGGTATAGCCCTAGGTGTTGAGCATCAGGAGTGGCATTGTTGTTGACTTGAGTTATGATGGACCATTGAGGCATGTTACTCGCCTGTGCTGGGCTTCCATTCGTGAATCCCGTCACCAGGACACCAGCGGGTGCGGGCTGATAGAGAGCGACTAGAAGAAGCAGGACAAGTCCCCATGTCGCGACGTTGGTGAATGATCCGGCAGCAAATACTCTCAACTTGGTCCTTGCTTTGCGTTTCGCGAGGTTCTCCTCGTCGATCTCAACGAATCCTCCAGGTAGGAAAACGGCCATGAAGACGCCTGAGGATTTTATGGGGACTTTGTCGAGTACGCTGGCTATTCCGTGGGCCATTTCGTGTGGAATCAGAAGTACAGCGATCGCTAGCAGGATGTATGGGAAGATGTCCCAGCCGATGGTCAATCCTGGGAGAGGAATTATCAGAAGAGTCGGTCCAGCACTCGAACTGTGTCTGAACAACCCCACGGCGTTATTGATGAAACTGTAGATGACGAATACAAGGAGTCCGATGCCCATGGCTGCGCCGATGTCGAAGAATGCGAGCCAACCTCTCCGAAACCGGCCACCTATCCTCTCCAGCCAGCTGTTGAAAGCTACCGTTTTCAGCATCAGGTAGTAGGGCTTGGCTACGATTCCGTGCTTGTCGGCCTTCAAGAGCTCTGCGAGACCATAGATGACGAACCAAACGGCGAGATAGAAGAGTAACGGAATGTACGGGTCGAGTAAGCTCAAGAAGGTCTTCTCTTAGTTCGGGGAATTAGGCTCGGCTCATGCGGGTTTCATATTACCTTTTTCAGCTTCTAGTTCGAAGCGTTCTTCTCAAGGCCGGGTCCGAATCAACACGCGTCTGAAGGACCTCCTCGAAGGATTGTCCATCTCTGACTGGAATCCTGAGATACATTCCTGTTCTACCGACAGTATCTCTGCGTGTCAAGACCCTTACTCGCTCCGTCACAATTGCAACACTCACTCCCAAGAGTCGCGCTACTTCACTTTCTCTGCCAACGACAGGGGACTCGAAATGCCCTTCCGGTGTCGGTTCGATCAAAACCAGCCTCTTGGTACAGCCTGGGTTTCGAATCTTGCCTTTCAACTCGGGGAGTGTGACCTTTCCTCCGAATGCGTAGAACTCCAGCTCTAGTGAGCGGAAGGGTGTCAGCGGGATGGTGACCGAGGTTGTCTGTTCGGCGTCTAATTGGATGTGCGCTTT
>VBBE01000020.1 GCA_005884605.1 Candidatus Bathyarchaeota archaeon | reverse complement strand
CGGTGTTCATGCTTCTATTGCTGCCCGGTCTCGTCGCGGCCAGCAACCAAGTCCCCCCAACCGAAATTGTCTTCCTCGTATTGAAAGGGGCTTTGCTCGTGGGAATCATCTTCTTCTTCGGCTGGAGAATCGCGCCCTGGCTCATAGACAGGATCAGCAAGGGAGACCAAGAATACAAGGAGACCGCGTTCCTGCTCGCGCTTTCGTTCGGCTTCGCGTTCGCGCTTCTCTCTTCCTACCTAGGTTTCTCACCTGCGGTTGGCGCGTTCCTAATGGGCCTGATGATTCGAGGACCCCAGGCCCATTTCGTCAAAGAGAAGGTAGGCCCGATCAAAGACCTATTCATCGTACTATTCTTCGTCTCTATGGGAACACTCATCAACATTGGAGCGCTCCTCACAGTCACACTACCAATCATCGCGGTCCTTGCAATTGCTATCTTCGGAAAGTTCATCGGGTGCTGGGCCGGCGCGAGATTGTCCGGCGCAAAAGATGAAGCTACTCTGGTGGGCCTCTCGATGCTGCCCCGTGGAGAATTCTCCTTCATAGTCGCCCAAGAAGGCACGGGTCTAGGCGTCGCAGCACAGATCCTCTATCCCGTAGCCGGGCTCGCAACACTGATCAGTTCGATCATGTCCTCAATCGGTCTTCGAGTCTTCAAACCCAAGGCAGCTTCTGACGCTCCGAAAATCAAGATTTCTCAGCGCCTAAGACAACTGGGCCGCTCCCGAAACACAAATAGGGAAAAGAGTTGAAAGTCCCTCCGGGAACTGGCTTCTTGTTCGCGGGGTCGGGCCTATACTGGGTCCTATCGGGTCCCCTCATCGGCTGGTTCAGCGTGCTAAATCCCACAGAAGTACATCTATCACAAATGGGATTGACCCTAATCCTCATCACAGGTATCGCAAGCCTGGTCGTGGGACTCTGGATCATTCCAACAGATCTCCAAGAACTCTACAAGCTCTTCGCCAGAAACGACGGTTGGATATTCACTATCCCAATCGCTCTGGTCGTTGCTGACATTTACCTTACTCTGATTGGTTTGTCGGAGGGCAATTGGGAATTGAACCCGTTCGTCGCATCAGCAGTCCAGATCGGACCATGGGCGGTCGTACCCTTCGTCGCATCTTACATTGCTCTGTCGGAAGGATTGGCCTTAGGGATGTTGAGCGTTGGAAAATGGTTGTTTGGCGCCGCGCGATCGTCAAGATTCATGCCTTTCGCAATAACCTGCGGAGCCGCTTCGTTCGGACCCTTGAGCAATGCAGTCTTGCTGGCATTTCCTCCAGAAGATCCGGTCATCTCCTTTGCTGGCCCGGTCATCGGGGTGGTAGCACTGTCCACTGGAATCTATACGCATTTCCGAAAATTTGAGTTTGAGAGATTGTCTACGTCTTTGTCCTAGGTCTCCGACGCAGGAAGTAGACTATCGCGGCAACGACTGCGACAACTGACGCAATTCCTACTCCTATGATGGCTGAGGTTGGGAGGGCTCCGGCTCCTGAAGAGGAGCCTACGGTCAAGGCAACGGTGGCTGAGTGAACCAATGATCCGCTTGTCCCCGTGACATTCACACTGTAGTTCCCTTGGGGGACGGGGCTGGAATAGCTTCCCGAAGACGCTGCAGACACAGTAAGAGTTGAGGACACGGACCCGCGTGAAGACAATGTGACAGAGGGATGGCTGAACGTTACCTGCGGTCCAGGGGACGAGAGTGTGAAGGTTAAGGAGACGGTGCCAGAGAACCCGTTAAGGCTGGTCAATGTGACCGTGACATTCTCGGAGGAACCTGGAGCAACTGTCAATGAAGAAGAACTCAGAGCGATCTTGAAGTCTGGGATGACTACTGTAACCGAGACTGTCGCAGAGTGAGAGAAGGTCGTCGAGTTCTTCGCCGTGACAGTGATACTGTAAGAGGCTGGGGAGGTACCCGTGGGTACTGAGATTGTAAAGTTTGATTTTGCTGTTCCACTCGGTGGAACCATGACGGGATTCACACTAAAGCTGCTCGTTAGAAGACCAGGTGGCGATGATGATGACGATGTCAGTGTAACCGAGCCAGCAAAGTTGTTGAGACTCGTTATCGAAACAGTTGAGTTTGCGCTTCCACCCTGAGGAATCGTGAGAGAGGATGGGTTGGATGAAACCGAATAGTTAGGGCCAGGAGGCGATTGAACGATGAAATTTCCAAACATTGGCCCTTTGTGCAGGTAGCACCAGTACGTGTAGATACCGGGGGTCGTCGTCGCAGTAAAGCTGTAAGTCTTTCCTGTTGAACCGAAACTATTGGATAAGGGCTCCCCAGTATCAGGGGTTCCATTTCCATTGTAGTCTACCCCCCAATTGTGGGGGATGCCATCATCAGACGTGAGTGATACGGTGACAGTCTCGCCGGGCAATACTGTGAGGTCGGGCCCGGGAGACGTCACCGTAGTCGTCGTTGGGCCCCACCCTGCTGGAAGGGATATTCTACCGAAAAGAGTGAAGGAGGCAGGGCTCGCTCGGGGAAGGGCGGGCAAGAGGGTCAATCCCAACATTCCTGCCGTGATGAGAAGGAGTGGGAGGGCGACTGGTTTGAGAGGTCGGATCATGGCTGACACACAGAACCTCCTATGGCAATAGCATCTCCCAAATAGACCTTTTGATGTTTTGGCCTTTCGTTCTCATCACAAATCTTGAAAGATAAATCCTTCTGGGACTATGACACGAGTGTGCCGCGCAACCGCGCTCCAGAGAACGACTCAGTGACGAGAGTCTCGAAAAACGCGAACTCAACAGAGATTCAGACATTACGATTTATTGTTCAGGAGCATCATGCGCGTAGGTTGCACTGGGACTTCCGACTTGAGTTGGATGGGGTCCTGAAAAGTTGGGCTGTTCCAAAAGGTCCACCAATCGAGATTGGGATCAAACGGCTGGCCGTCGAGGTTGAGGATCATCCATTGAGCTATTTTGGGTTCGAGGGGACTATTCCGGCAGGCGGGTATGGTGCCGGGGAGGTTAAGGTCTGGGACAAGGGGTTTTATGTCCTAGAGCTTAGGGAGCCACGAAAATACCATGTGCTGTTGAAAGGACGGAAGTTGAAGGGAGACTATCGCCTGATCAATTTCAAAGACAAGAACTGGTTAATCTACAGAGTGGCCTGAACGATGAAGACTAGGTCTGTCTTTCTTTTAGCCGGCATTCCTCTAACATCTCCACTGCACTCCTAAGGTGCGGTATCGCGATCGACCCGCCAACAATGAGTCCTATGTTGAAGGCTTCGAAAAATTCTGCGTCGGAGACTTTCTGCTCGACACACTGGATGATGTGGTAGGTGACACAATCGTCACAACGAAGAACGAGTGAAGCGACAAGTCCCAGCAGCTCTTTGGTCTTTCGAGGAAGCGCGCCGTCGTTGTAGGCCTGGGTGTCTAGGTTGAAGAAGCGTTTGATCTGAAGGCTTCCTTTTTCAAGAATTTTCTCGTTCATTTTCTCCCGGTAAGCTTTGAACTCTTTGAGAAAGTGGCCGTGGCTCGCCATTTCTGGGCTCATCTGTAAGCAGGTCGAGTCCCGATATTAGAATGTGGGTCGAGAAATTCAGGGAAGACTGAGAACATTAGGGTTCAGCAGCAACAGATAGTAGGCTACGGCTAGGATTCCCACGACGATTATCAGATATCCGATCGCTTCTAAGGCTCTCTTTGCCGGGGCCAAGCCGATCTCAGTTAGGGTTGACTGGAACCGGAATATTCCATGGTACAGGGATCCCGCAACGGTTACGAACAGGAATAGAGTTCCGAGGTGATGGTGGTTCAGTATCGCGCTCGTGGGATCAGCGTTCGCCACGGGCCATAGACCTAACGGGTATGCTATTCCCACCAGGTAGATCAATACTGGGAGTAGGAAGGCTGCGATGAATCCTCCCATGGAGAAGACTCCCCAGAGAATTGCGTGTAGACGTGCGACTTTTGGCATAGTCGCTACCTCAGAACGAGTATCTGAATTACCGCGTAGAAAATGATCAGCAACAAAACAATGTTGACTAGTAAGGCCTGCCAGGGTTTGCTCGTCGTTTTCCCCATCCTGATCGGTTGGACCTTACCAATCAAATAGAACCATGTGAACGCGTGGTACAACGTGAACAGCAAAGCTAGCACGTTGAAAGCGATTATCCCCGGATTCCTCATCAGGGCGAGAGCGCTGTCCTTCGCTCCTGTCGCGAACAGCGACAGTTCGTAGATGTAGATGAGGCTGAATACTGCCACAAAGAAGCTAGTCCATTCTCGGATCATATACTGGGTGAAGTGGCCGTTGGAGAGCCACCATCCGGGCCCCAGTTTGCGCCTGTATTCGGGAAACGGTTTCTGTTTGGACAATCCTATTTTCCACCCCGCGGCATGACAAGCGATTTCAGAGCGTTGGTAGCTCCGAGGATCTTCGTCTTCTGAATAGCAAGCATGGGGTCAACGCCCTTCGGGCATACGACACTGCACTCTCCCACGAGAGTGCATTCCCAGACTCCTTCTAGCTCATGCACGATCGGGAACCGGACAGCCTTGCCCTGGTCTCTGGAATCCTCGATGTAACGATAGGCAATGGCCGTAGCCGCCGGACCTAGGAATTTCTCGTTGAGCCCGTAGACCGGGCAGGCGGAGTAGCAGAGCATGCAGTTGATGCATGAGGAGAACTGGTCGTACCTTTCCAGTTCCTCAGCGCTCTGTCGGTACTCACCCTCTTCCGGGGGAGACTCTTTCTCCCTGATTATCCATGGCTTGATCTCCACCAGCTTGTGCATGAAGTCGTCCATGTTGACGACCAAATCCTTGATGACTGGAAAGTGGGTGAGGGGTTCCACCTTGATCGTCCGACCTTTGAACTCGTGGAGAAAGCTAGCGCAGGTGAGCTTCGGGACCCCGTCCACATTCGCGCCGCAGCTACCGCAGACCCCCATTCTACACGACCACCGATAGGTCAGGGTCCCGTCCAGGTTGGCTTTGATATAGTTCAGCGCGTCAAGAACAACCATGTCCTTCCGGTAGGGCACCTTGTAATCCTGGAAGTAGGGTTTGCCATCTTTCTCAGGACGATAACGCGTTACCCTTATCGTTGCAACATCTTGGCTCATTAGTAGACGCGAGCCTCCGGTTTCCATCGCGTAATGCTTACTGGCATCGTGTCTATCCTCGGAACTGTTCCGGTCGCATAGACAACCAAGTGCTTGAGGAATTGAACATCGTCACGTTTCGGATAGTCCGTTCGAGAATGCGCTCCCCTAGATTCTTTTCGCGCTAGCGCAGCATAGGCGATGGTCTCTGCGACATCAAGCATGAAATCCAGCTCCAGTGCAGAGACAAGGTCGGTATTGTAAACGCGGTCCTTGTCTTCAACCACAGCGTTCTTCATTCTCTGTTTCAAATCTCCAATGAGCCCGCAGGCCTGTTTGAGACTGTTCTCGTCACGGTAGATACCAACATGCTCTTCCATAGTCTTCTGCATTTCTGCTCGAATGGTCGAGATTTTCTCGCCCCTCTCAGATTTCAGAACCGTGTCGTAGATCCTCTTCTCTTCCGCTAGCGCGAGTCCTTGAACAGGGTTTCCGAAGCTCGGCGAACGCTGCCTGATCGCGTACTCAGCCGCACCGATTCCAGCCTCAGCGCCAAACACTAGGCACTCGGTCAACGAGTTGCTGCCTAGACGATTTGCGCCGTTCATGCTGACGCAGGCCATCTCTCCCGCAGCATAGAGTCCGGAGAGGCCTGTGTAGCCGTGAATGTCAGTATGGACGCCCCCCATCATGTAATGCTGACCTGGTCTTACGGGTATCATCTCATGAACAGGATCTATTCCCAGATATCTCTCGGCCAGTTCTTTCACGAAGGGAAGCTTCGCCTCGATCGTTTCAGCGCCCAGATGTGTAAGGTCCAGGTTGACATAGCTCCCGTATGGGCCTTCGAATCCCCGGCCTTCCTTGATCTCGGTCATCTCGGCCCGCGACAAGATGTCTCTTGGCCCGAGCTCCATCTTGTTGGGAACGTATCTCTTCAGGAACCGTTCGCCATCCTTGTTCAGTAGATGACCGCCTTCTCCCCTAGCGGCTTCGGTGATCAGTATGCCGGTATTCGGTAGCAGTGTGGGGTGGTACTGGACCATTTCCATGTCCTTGAGGGGGACCCCAGCTCGGTACGCCAAGGCCATCCCATCACCCGTCTTGATCCATCCGTTCGTTGTGAACTGATAGATTCTACCACATCCGCCGGTCGCGATCACAACAGCTTTGGCTAGAATCGAAAAGAGCTCGCCTGAACGTATGTCGATCGCGGTGACGCCGTCGACTCGTCCGTTATCCACGAGGATCGACGTAGCGAACCATTCGTCGTACCTGTGGACATTCTCAAACTTTAGGCTGGTTTGAAAAAGAGTGTGCAGAAGGTGGAATCCGATCTTGTCTGTGGCGAACAATGTTCTCTTAACACTCATTCCTCCGAAGGCTCGCACGCTAATCCTGCCGTCCGGGTCACGGCTGAAAGGACAGCCCCAGTGCTCAAGCCGTATTGATTCCTTAGGCGCCTCTTTCACGAAGAACTCTACCGCGTCCTGATCTGCAAGAAAATCGCTTCCCTTGATTGTGTCGTAGGCGTGCAGGTCGAAATTGTCATAGTCTGTCCTCAGAACAGCGGCCATGCCGCCTTCCGCGGATACAGTGTGGCTACGCATAGGATAGACCTTGGACACGATTGCGATGTCCAACTTGGGATTGAGCTCGGCCGCAGCAATAGCAGCCCGGAGTCCAGCCGCGCCACCCCCGATGATTAGGATATCGTGACTGAGATGTTCCACTACGTTTCAGCTTCCTGCCTTCGACGAGCGGCTGTTAACGAATCCGCCCGTATTTTAAATGGTGTCAGGAATCGAGGGAAAAATCGCCGACTGACGGATATGGTCTAACTGATCAGAACTCTGCCTTCACAACTCTGAGACCTTGGTTCTCCGTATCGTCAAGCCTCATCTGGACAGAAAACAACCCTCTCAGCGCCCCTAAGAATCGCTCCTCAGTCGTCTCCTTACTGACGAGAAATATTGCTGTGACTGTTGAAGGGTTCAATAACTCGATCATCTGCTTGATACCCGAGTAGACTTGCTCCCATCTTTCCCCCCGGATTAGCTCGGTGATACTGTCGAAGACGAAGCTCAAAGCAACAGACTTGTTGTTCTCAAACAGATCTGTAACCAACGAAGTCACCAGGCCCAGCTCCTTGTCTGGAATCTGGATTTCCCCATCAGGCAATTCGTCCGGGGCAGATACAAGAGAAGAGGCGGCGATTATCCTTACCATTCTCTTTCCCTTCAACGCCCTGTAGAGCTTGCTCGACTTAGATGTGAAGAGGGTGCACATCTCGGCATTGGCGATTCCCTCGTCGAAGAATTTTTTCACCAAGTCCTCAAAGTTCGAGTTCGAGGAGTACTCGAGAAGAATCTTCGAGCCCTCGATTCTTGGATGGTCCAGGTTGACAAGGGTTGAAAACGGATCGGACGCCTCTGACAGATTGACGAGCTCAACGTCCCCGTTCTTCTGTAGGAAATCAGCGACTTGGGGTCGAGGTGCCTGGTTGGACTCTAGCAATAGCACTTCTGCTTCCGGTTCATTCTTTGAATCTCTCGCAATAGACACCATCGAGCCTTGAAGATCCTGCCGCTCCAGCTCTTTCACGAACACGGTTGCCGTCTGGCTCAAGCCAAACTTTTCGGAGAGACCCTCTTTCGCGGACCTTTTGTCATCAGAATGAGCCGAAGAAGTGACAAACTTTCCGTTCTCTGCCCACTCCTTGAATCGAGAATCGTTGCGTGACAGTCCCTCTACGAGCCAGGTGGCCGGAGATTTGAGAACTACCTTGGCACCAGCCTCTATAGTACTTCGAAAGGCAGAAGAGAGGAAGGATATCGATCGCATACTGGTATCGTGTAGAACTAGGTATCGTTTTCCAAATTTTATCAGACTTTGAGGGAAAAGGCTGGTTTTCAAGAATCTAGTAGTTCCGGGAAGGGTCCGAATGGAAATGGCTAGCAGACAATAGAGAGCGGAACTGAGAATCAAACCCAGCTCGTAAGAGAATGGAATCATCGGAGATAAGAGAAAGAAAACGACCAGTCCGACCGTGGGAAAACAAAGCCAACTGGACAACATCAGGAGAAGAGAGTTTCTCGTATACGAAGTCTGGGCACGGTGCAGAGACGATAGAAGTAGCAGGGAAGGATACAAGACGATGGGAGCCGCAACGGCAAAAGTGAACCCAATGTACCATGTGGGAAAGGCAGGCAACACATATGCCTCGTTTCCGTAAAACGTTAGGGAAGAAGTGACTGGTTCAAAGGCGAGAGTGACTACAAGCCATGTCCCAAGAATGAGAAGAAACAAGGGAAACAACATGGTTCTCTTGAAAATGACCTTCATAGATTCTCCCCATGTTCTAGCTTCAGGACAAAACTGAACAACTGCTGCAGCGTGGCCAAAGTTCATGGCGACTAGGAAAAAGCCGGCAAGCATTACGTAGGTTGCGATAATGCTTTGGGTTAGGATTCTATCTATGTCGGCCGCCAGAATTAGGAAGAAGTAGATGTTTAGCTGGATCAGGTTGCGTCGGGCAATCCCGACAAACGAAGGTTTCTGTCTGATAAGCAGCCACAAGGAAAGGGTTGGAGCGACCATCGCAACTAGGTCTAGATAGACGGGGATGGACATGTTACCCTTTCTTGGCCCTCTGGGTGTTCGTGAGTGTGTGTTGGAGATTGGCGGAGGTTTCAAGATAACGTAACTGAGCGGGGTGGCCTATTGTTACTCGACTTGTCACGCGCACGGGTCCCTCTCATGAGACTCGAAATCGCGGCTTTGACCCTTCCCGTTAGCAGTTCGTATCCTTCCGCGTTCAAACGCTTTCGACGCCGATTGCCAGCCCATATGGGGCGTCCCCACATTGGGTCTGAGGCGTATCTAGGGACCAAGTGCCAGTGAAGATGCGGCATCGAATTCCCCAGCAGCTCATAATTCATCTTGTCAGGCTTGAACGCCCTCGAAAGAGCACTCGCAACAAGTGACATGTCCTCTAGAAACTGTCTGCGATCTTTGTCAGCCAGTCTGTAGAGTTCTTCTTCGTGCCACCTTAATGTCAGGAAGGTGTACCCTTCAAACGCTTGATCCGGATTCAGCTTCGCAACTGACACCCGAGACTCGTAGAAGACAAGATTCTTGGGCTCATAGATTCCTTGGCACATCCAGCAGTCGGGCTGCAGACGCGACAAGATAGACCATACCGAATCGGAATCCGATTGTTTTTAAGATGATGATGAGATCGCACGCGTTAGAGGTCAGAGACCTTCGATTCCAAGAGGACGACTGGTTTGGGTGTCAAATATTGACTCCTGGAATGGTGGGAAAACTCGCCAGAGAATATGCCCCTCACCAGACCGAGCAGGAGACGCTCACCTGGTGGACTACTAACCGAACTTATCAGAAGACTAAGAAAAAGCTCCTCAAACGTCCCAGGTTCTACTTCCTAGATGGTCCTCCATACGTGACAAACGCTCCGCATGTTGGGCTTGCCTGGAACAAGACGCTGAAAGACATCGTGATCCGATACTACAGGATGAAAGGGTTCAACGTCCACGATCAGCCTGGCTATGACTGCCACGGTCTTCCAGTTGAAGTAATGATAGAGAAGTCGTTGAAGCTTGGCTCGAAAAAGGATATTGAGAATGTTGTCGGAGTGGACCGATTTATCGTCGACTGCAAGAAATTCGCAGAGGAAAACGTCCAAGCTCAGACGAAGGTTCTGAAAGACCTCGGGATCTGGATGGATTGGGATAATCCCTATCTGACATACAAAGACAGCTACATCGAATCTGTTTGGTGGACTATCAAGCGAGCCCAGGAGAAACGTCTTCTCTACAAGGCTTTGAAGGTAGTCCACTGGTGTCCCCGCTGCGAAACTGCCCTCGCCGGGTACGAGGTGACAGACGAATATCGAACCGTTCAAGACTTCTCGATCTACGTAAAACTCCCATTGGTCGAGAAACCAGGAGAGTTCATACTCATATGGACCACAACCCCTTGGACCCTGCCAGCAAACCTCGGCGTGATGGTTCACCCAGACAAGCCCTACGTCTTGGTCGAGGTTGAGGGAGAAAAGCTCATACTTGCTAAGGAGAGGCTTGAACAAGTCCTCGGAGGACGAGCCTCCAAGATCCTAGAGGAGTACCAAGGACGAGAACTGGAGGGCGCACCGTACCATCCACCACTCCAAGAGGAGACCCATGCCCATACCGGGGCGGACAGACATCGAGTTCTGCTCAGCGCTGAACATGTTTCAATGTCTGAGGGAACAGGGGCCGTCCACACGGCCCCAGGACATGGAGAAGAAGACTTCGAGGTCGGCACGAAATACGGACTGCCCGCCTTCTCACCAGTAGACCCCTCAGGTCGCTTCACCAATGAAGCTGGGAAATACCATGGACTATCGGTTAGGGACGCAAACAGAGTCATCATCGAGGATCTCAAGGCCAAGAATCTTCTTTGGAAAGAGGAGACAATCGAGCACTCGTACCCTCACTGCTGGAGATGCAAAACAGCCCTCATCCTTCGAGCCACAGACCAATGGTTTGTCAAAGTCACCTCGATCAAGAAAAAAATGCTGAGCGAGAACACGAAGGTCCGATGGGTGCCAGAATGGGCCGGGTCCAAGAGATTCCACGACTGGCTTGAAGGCGCTCGAGACTGGGTAATATCTCGCCAACGCTACTGGGGAGTGCCAATACCAGTATGGACCTGCCAGAAGTGCGGGGAACATACCGTGATCGGCTCGAAAGCAGAACTTGTCAAACTCGCTCTACACCCCCCAAAAGAGTTTGAACTTCACAGAAATGGCGTCGACAAAATACAAGTGAAGTGCAAATGCGGGGGAAACGCAAAGAGAGAGCCTGACATTCTGGACGTCTGGATGGACTCCGGCACCGCGTCTTGGGCCAGCCTCGGCTATCCAAAGAGACTTGTAGAAATGAAACGATGGTGGCCCGCGGACCTTATCCTCGAAGCTCATGATCAGACAAGAGGCTGGTTCTACAACCAGCTCGTTCCAGGCGTCCTAGCCTTCAACCGAAGCCCATACCGAAGGGTGCTGATGCATGGACATACCCTGGATGAGCTGGGAGAAAAGATGAGCAAATCGAAGGGAAACTTCGTCAGCCCAGATGATGTTGTAGGCAAGTATAGCCGTGATGCACTTCGATTCTATACAGTTCAGTCGACCCTCTGGGAGGATTTCCAGTTTTCATGGAACGCTGTTGAAGTTGCAGCCAAGGACCTCCAGATTGCGTGGAACGTCTTCTCGTTCGCCACACTCTACATGAACCTCGACAAGTTCAAGCCGGACTCGTGGTCGGTTAAGAGAGTTTGGAACAACCTGAGGCCCGAAGACAAATGGCTTGTCTCTCGGAGCGAGAGCTTGCTGAAAGATGTGACCGGCAATATGGAAGGCCTCGAACTGCATCTTGCCCTGCGCAGACTGAGAGCGTTTGTAATAGAAGATTTGAGCCACTGGTACATCCGCCTAGTAAGAAGAAGATTCTGGCAAGAGAAACAAAACAAGGACAAACTAGCCTCATACGCAGCCCTCCACCACGCACTGAAGACCTGGCTGATCCTCTCATCTCCATTCGTCCCACTCTTGACTGAGACAGTGTACCAGCAGGCCTTTCGGAAGACTGTGAAGTCCGACCTTGAGAGCATTCACATGTCCTCATGGCCAAACTCTAGACCAGAGTGGGTTAACAAGAGGCTTGAAGAGAACATGAAGATAGTGCAACAGGTCTCGGCGGCATCATCCTCTGCCAGACAATCGAAGAAGGTAAAATTACGCCAACCTGTCGCCAGAGTCCTAATCGTAACCGATAGCGACAATGTAAAGCGAGCGGTCAAGAGCCTCCGACCACTATTCCTTCAACAGACAAACTCGAAAGATATACGACTCGTCGGCCTCGCGGAAGAAGAGCAGCTGAAGAAACTGACAGCTGAACCGAACTTCAAGGGACTTGGACCAGTCTTCAAGGGAGATGCCAACAAAGTAGCAGAAGCGCTACGATCAGCAGATGGACGCCAGCTCTTCGAGGCCCTTCAAGGCGACAAGTCTTACAGGTTGAAAATCGATAACCGGGACTACAGGATTACAAGTCAGATGGTCTCATTCAAAGAAGAAATGCCAGAGAACTTCGCAATGGGAAGCTTCGACGATGGCCGCGTCTACATCGATCTGACCATTCCAAAAGAGCTGGTGAGAGAAGGCTTCGTGCGAGAAATTGTCAGGCGGTTGCAGGAAATGAGGAAACGCCTAGACCTCCCAGTGGACGCTTTCGTAGAAGCCTACGTGACAGTTCCTGACGCTCAGAAGTTGGAATGGCTAGAAGACGAACGAGACTACCTCATGGGAGAAGTCAGGGTAGAAACACTTCATCTTCTACGTTCCGACCAAGAAAAACCGAAAGTGAAAGCGGAAGAGAACTGGGAGATAGAAGGTCGCACGTTTCAGATGGGGCTCTCGTCGAAAAACGCTCAACACTAAACCGATTGAGTCTGGACAATGTGAAGAGAGTAGGCTTTCTTGTCAACCCAATTGCTGGAATGGGGGGAGCAGTTGGTCTAAAGGGAACTGACGGAAAGAAAACACTGCGCCATGCCGTTCGAAAGGGCGCGAAGCCGATCTCTCTCGAACGAGCATTGAGATGCTTGAAAGAGATCCAGAAACGAAGCCAGGGCATCGATTTCTTGATCGCCCCGGAAAAAATGGGAACGACCATTGCTGACCAATTGAAACTTGAATATGAATCCGTTGGTCGAATTGGAAAAAATACCACCTCTGATGACACCATAAGAATCGCTCATCTAATGAGACTGAAAAGAGTGGACTTGATCATCTTTTGTGGCGGAGACGGAACAGCCCGAGATGTGTTGGAAGGAGTTGGCCAAGACGCTACTGCGCTTGGTGTTCCGGCCGGAGTGAAGATCTACTCGTCAGTCTTCGCCATAAATCCAGCAGCAGCGGCGGAGTCTACCGTCGCGTTTCTTGGAGGTCAGATTCCCACAAGATTTGGAGAAGTTGTCGATGTAGATGAAATCGCGTTTAGGAAGAATCGCCTGTCAGTCAAGCTGCTCGGCTATCTCACAACCCCCGATTCGGGACCACTTATGCAAGCATCAAAATCGGCTACGGGATTATCGGAAGATTCTGAACTAGACGCGATCGCCGAATATTTCATCGAAGAGATCGACCCGGGAATCACCTACATCCTCGGTCCGGGATCAACGGTTGAGAGGATCGCAAAGCGTTTGGGAGTCAACAAATCACTTCTCGGAGTCGATGTTGTCAAGGGAAATGGGACGACATTGCGGCTTGATGCTGACGAGGCAACTTTGATGTCCTTGATCAACAAAACTTCACCAAAGAGTTTAACGAAGATCATCATTTCCCCGATTGGTGGACAAGGCTTCCTATTCGGACGCGGAAACCAACAGATCAGCCCCCAGGTAATTCGCAGAGTAGGTGTTGAGAACATTACCGTGGTTGGATCGAGAAGTAAGATCGAAGCACTGCATCCCCGACGTCTTCTTACCGACTCCGGTAATGACGAGATAGATCAACAGTTACGAGGCTACCTTCGGGTAATCACGGGATATCGGGAAGAAATGGTCGTCAAAGTGGAGTAGCGCAACCCAGGCTTCTGAAGACAGACCCAGCTGCGCCCCCCGTACCGTTGACCAACGGTAACACTACGCTCTAAGTCAGACGGACCCCTAAGCCTGGCGATTGCTCATGCCTTCAACCAACGGAAAGATTGCGAAGAAGACCAAATCCAAACCGGCAACAAAATCCCGTAAGACCTCTCGGCCCCACAAGGCCTCTAGAACTATTCGTTCTCATCCCAAGAGAAAAACGGCTGCGAAGAAAGAGGATGTAACCTACGTTTACGAATGCAACCGCCCAGGGTGCGGGTACAAGATCTGGCGAGACGACAAGGGCGAACCGGGACAATTACGTACCGATCTGAAATGCCCGAAGTGCCATCATGTAGAATTCCGATGCCTTGGCAAGGGCGACCTACCAGAGAGCTTCCAAGTTCCACTTCCGACGAACCCTGTCAACTTCGACGCTGTCAAGGGATCCGAGATTGGATCGTACTAAGAATCCTACTTCCATAGAACGAACACACAGCATTATCTGCCCGGAAACTTTGCGAATGGAATTTGTTCGGTCTACAAAAAAAAGGCTAGAGAGCCCTACTGTTGGTGCGGGGGGTGGGATTCGAACCCACGAAGGCCTACGCCACAGGATCTCTCCTGAAGCCGGATCTTAAGTCAAGCACCACTCCCCATCGGAGCGGTCCTGCCCCTTTGACCTGAATCCCGCCCTATAGGACAGGATCCCATAGTAGTCTCGGGAACCCCCGCTTTCGGGTTTCACGAGGCAATGTCCATTCTTAAAGCCAATCTAGTAGGAAGCGCCTGGATTCGGGCATAAGCATCAGGACGTCTCTAGATCAAGACCCCCTGTTCTCGGGTCTGAGATACAATCTCTACAAATCTCGCGTGTGTCCGCTTCCTTCTTACAGAAGGGCTTGGCGCAAAGAGATGTCTCACAGTAGGACCGTTCAGAGGTCCGTTACGCCAGATTCTGTCAAAGCCCTCATGATAATCGAGGCGATTGTCATCGCATTCTTCTCGTTTTGGCTTGCTAACGAGTACGTTTACAACGTATACTTCCGAATATACGTGAACAGCGTCTTCATAGAACACTTCAAAACCTACACTATCGCACTGGGACTTGGAATTGGACTAGCGAGTACGGCTGCCGCAGCGACTCTCTACAAGAAGCTTAGAGAAGCCAAATTGAAACTAGAATTCGTCGCCCCCAAGATCAGAGGTTCTCTTGAGCAAATGCTAGCAAGTCTTCCCTCCATGGAACCGCAGGCGGTCATTCTACCCATTAGCAATGCTCCTGTCGTCACAACTCAACCTGCCCAGGCGGCTACGAGAACCGTTAGTCCCATTTCCCCTGCTCCTCCTCCGCCGCTTACGGAAGAGAAGAAGTAATTTCTTTTAGGGTCTCTCGCCTAGTTCCTTGGCGAACTCTGTCAAGAGTTCTCTCTGCCGACGAGATAGATCCCTCGGAATCTCAACATCAATTCTTACAAGTTCATCTCCTCGCCCCCATCCTCCAACTCTTGGGAAGCCCTTGCCTTCTAGGCGAAACACTGTTCCGGGTCTTGTCCCTGGTGGAATCTTTAGTTGTGCCTTACCATCGATTGAGGGCACTTGAAGCTCTCCGCCGAGGGCGGCTTTTGGAAAACTGACTCTGGTTTCGTACAGAATGTTGTCGCCATCTCGTTTGAAGTCGGCGTGAGGCTTCAATCGTATCCGGACGTACAGATCTCCACTTCGTCCTCCCTGCGCAGCATTACCTTCTCCTCTAATGCGGAGGCTCTGACCTTCGTCAGCTCCAGGGGGAACTTTCACCTGAAGCTTGGTCCTTGAACGTGCAACGCCGCTTCCGCTGCAGTTCTTGCATGGCTTGTCGATGATGCTTCCTTCTCCTCTGCACTTTGGACAGGTGGTTATCTGAACGAGCTGGGCGAACCCCGCTCGACGGACAGTTTGGACCTGGCCTCGGCCATGACAGTTGCCACAGGTCCTCCTAGAGCTCCCTGGCTGGGCCCCGGTCCCGTTGCATTCCTTACACTCGGCAAGTCGGGGAACTTCTATCTCTCTTGTCGCTCCGTGCGCGACCTCATCGAAGCTAATCTGCAAATCGTAGAGTAGATCCTCGCCTCTGGAGGGAGCGCTTGGGCTTTCGAAGTTCTGGAAGCCTCCGAATCCACCGAGAATCCGTTCTACGAAGCTGCTGAACCCGCCCCCGAATGCGCCGAATCCCATGTCTCGGAAGATCGAGTCGAAGTCCGCGCCCCGGAAAATGTCTTCAGTATTATATTTCTGATAGATTCCCTCGCGCCCGAACTGGTCGTACTGTTTCCGCTTCTCTTCATCGGACAATATCGCATAGGCTTCGGAGATTTCCTTGAACTTCTCAGTGGCCTCAGGCGCTTTGTTCCTGTCCGGGTGATACTGTAGGGCGAGTTTACGGTAAGACCCCTTTATGTCGTCCTTGGACGCGTTTCGAGGAACCCCGAGCACGTCATAATAGTCTGGCCTCTCCATTCTTTCCTATTCATCTCGCTCTACCGGGAGCCTTCGTCCTTTACTTCTCTGAACTCCGCGTCTACGACATTATCATCCTTGGTCGGGTTTGCTCCGGGCCCCGTTGCCTGCTGCTGGGCGGGCTCGCCTGGCTTCTGAGCGACCTTCTGGTAGATTTCGGCCCCAATCTTCTGGAGTATTCGTGAGAGATCGTCGCTAGCCAATTTTATCCGGTCAGCCTCCTTCCCAGATAGAGCCGCTCGCAAGGTGCCTGCTGCCTTGTCGATGGCTTCAACCTGTTCTTTCGTAATCTTGTCTTTCAACTCGTCTTTTGTCTTATCAGCGGTGTAGAGCATACTTTCCGCGGTGTTCCTGAGTTCCACCTCCTCCTTTCGTTTCTTATCTTGATCCGCGAACTGCTCAGCTTCGTGTACCATCTTCTCCTTCTGATCCTTCGAGAGTTTGGTCGAGGCGGCTATCGTGATCTTGTTCTCTTTCGATGTTGCGAGGTCCTTCGCAGACACATTTAGGATACCGTTTGCGTCAATGTCGAAGGTCACCTCAATCTGGGGAATCCCTCTAGGGGCAGGCGGAATACCTGTTAGGTTGAACATGCCAAGAGATATGTTGTCCGTGGCCATGGCGCGCTCCCCCTGGAGGACATGAATAGTGACAGTGGTCTGGGAGTCGGCTGCTGTCGAGAATATCTGGCTGCGTTTTGTCGGGATGGTCGTGTTTCTCTCCATAATCTTTGTAGCGACACCTCCCAGTGTTTCTACGCCAAGTGACAAAGGCGTGACGTCCAGCAGGAGGATGTCCTTGACCTCACCCGCGAGAACCGCGCCTTGAATCGCCGCTCCAACAGCAACGCATTCCATCGGGTCGACTCCACGCTCAGCTTGCTTGCCGATTATGTCCTCAACGAATTTTCGCACGAGTGGCATGCGGGTCTGGCCGCCAATGAGTATGATCCTGTCTACGTCCTTGGGCGTAAGTTTGGCATCGTCGAGAACTCTCTTGATCGGTGTCTCAACTTTTCGGACTATTGGATTAGCGAGCTCTTCTAGCTTTGCCCTCGTCACGGTCGTGTGGAGATGTTTGGGCTGGGATGAGTCTGCTGAGATGAAGGGTAGATCGACATCTGTAGTGAGAAGAGTGGAAAGCTCAATCTTCGCCTTTTCCGCGGCTTCTTTGAGACGGGTCATGGCCATGCGGTCGTTTCGGAGACTTATGCCCGTCTGGCGCTGGAACTCGGTGAGCAAGTACTCGACTATCGCGTTGTCAATATCTGTCCCGCCTGTCTGAGTGTCCCCACTGGTTGATAGGACCTGGAAGACTCCGCCCCCGAAGTCCATAAGAGTGACGTCATGCGTTCCTCCTCCAAAGCTGAACACCATTATCTTCATCTCCTTGTCCGCCTTGTCCAGTCCGTATGCGAGACATGCAGCGGTGGGTTCATTGATTATTCTAGCGACCTCGAAGCCCGCGATTTCTCCAGCGTCCTTAGTTGCTTGTCGCTGGTTATCGTTGAAGTGCGCCGGGACGGTGATTACCGCTTTCTTGGTCGCGCGTCCAAGAAACGTCTCGGCGTCTTGTCTTATCTTCTGAAGTATGAAAGCGGAGAGCTGCTGTGGAGTGTAGTCTTTCCCGGCGATATGGACCTTGTAATCGGTGCCCATCTTTCTCTTGATCTCTATGATGGTCCCGTCGGGGTTTGTTGCTGCTTGCCTCTTTGCAGGTTCGCCGACTATCAACTGGCCCTCTTTGGTGAATGCGATGACCGATGGAAACATCTTTCCAGCAGCGGTCTGTCCCTCCGCGCTTGGGATAACGACGGGGCGTCCGGCTTCCATTATCGCCGCAGCAGAATTCGTCGTTCCTAGGTCTATTCCTATGATCTTCTCTGTTTCTGGCTTACTCATGGTCCCTGATCTCCTCTAGGAGTGACTTCTCTGATTTAGACTCACGCTCAGCGGAATTCTCAGCTACTTTGACTATGCTGGGTCGCAGAACCTTCCCCCGCAATGTGTATCCCTGGCGAATCTCTTCTACGATGGTTCCCTCCTCCTTATCTGACACAACTCGAAGCGCCGCGTCATGGAGGTCAGGGTTGAATTTTGACCCTAGGCTGTGAATCTTCTCCACGCCGTCTTTCGATAGGATGCTCTGTAACCGTTTGTGGACCATTCCGACTCCCTCCACTATCGTAGGGTCCTCTCCACTTTCCTCTGCCTCTCTGAGAGCGAGTTCCAGCTCGTCGTTGACCACTATGAGCTCGGAGAGGAGGCGTTGGTTTCCGAACTGTCTAATGTCAGACATCTCTTTCTCCACTCTCTTTCTGTAGTTTTCGAAATCCGCCTGAAGGTACTGCAGACGCCGCAGATAGTCCTCCGATTTCGACTTTTCCTTCTCTAGCTCTGCACTGAGCTCCTTCAACATGGTTTCAGGGTCTTCGCCATCCAGGGGCTTCTTGGAAGGCGGTTGCGCCTCTACAGTTTCAGTTGCAAGATGTCTCTTTTTCTCGCTCACCAAAATCACTCCCTTCTGCCTTCTCCGAATTCCATTAGGCCAAGCTACAATCGATTTGGAGTCAGGGAAAAATTAAACCTTCTGACACGCCGAGTATCGATACCGTGCAATGACTGCGAGCTAATGCTACCAGCCTTTTTCCGAAACTTTCCCGAAAGGACAGCATGTTTCTCCTAAGAGGCTGGTTTGGTTACGCTCGATTGATAGCGCACATAGAACTTGATAGAATCCATTCGGAGGATCACGTTTGGGTCTATTGAGTCATCTTACCCATCCAAAAGGCAAGATTTGGATCGCTCTTGACAAGGGGACTTTCCAAGAGGGAGAGCCGGTCGCGGGCAAGATCCACGTGGAAGCAGAAGAGTACATTCCGTCCATCGGATTGAAGGTTGAAGCAAGGGTGGTTGAGAGCTGGAACGAGATGGTCTGGGTCACTCTCCCCAACAACCAGAGGATCCAAGAGAACCAGCGTCGGACCAACAATCTCTACCAACGCGATGTACAAGTCGCCGGGGCTACTGATTTCGGAAAAGGCCCAGCCCGAGAATTTCCGTTCAGTGTGGGCATTCCTCCCTGCAGAGCGACACGGGGTGGAGCTTCCGTCCAGAACTTATTGAAGGCGGTCTTGCAGGTCAAGGGAAGACCCGACATGACCAACGAGACTCAAATCGCGTTTGTTCCAGCGGGGGCCTACGGTTCCATGCCGATGAATGTCGGATATGGCCCGGGACCCATGCCCGCAGGTTATGGACCGAACCCCGGTTATCAGCCAAATCCTGGCTATGGGATGCCACCCATGAACCAGGGCTATCAAGGCTACCAAGGCTATGGTCAGCCTGGATACGGTGTTCCACCGCCACAACAGCAAGCGCCATCGGTGAAGGTCCGCTGTAAGTACTGCACGGGACTGATGGACGCGAATGCGCCCAATTGTCCTACTTGCGGCGCCCACCAGTAGTAATCTCGTTCTAGGACGAGGACGAAACTAATAGGACACCGGTCACTATCAGTACAGCGCCTGTTCCTGAGTATATGTTGAACGGGTCATCGAAGATTATCACTGATAGCGCGACGGCGACGATCACCTCTATCGGAAGAATGATCGAGGACACGGTAGACGACACGGTTTCTAATCCTTTCATTAGGAAATAGTAAGCTCCTACCGTTGCAACCACCGCTAGGAACGCGGTGTAGAAGGCCGCTTCCCAGCCTAGGTTGACGGATGCACCCTGGTCCAACGGAATGGCTAGGACAAGAAGAATACTTGTGATGAGAATCATACCCCCAGTGACCGCTCGTCCTCCCTTCTGGACAACGATGTCCTTGGAATAGATGAAAACCAAAGCTATGGTGACAGCTGTTCCAAGTATCAGCACGTCGCCCAGAAACTGGGCCTGACCCAAGCTCATGACCTGACCCCGGGTAACTACCATGCTCGCTCCAAGAAACCCTGACAATACTCCGAGACCTTTCTTCGCTCCTATCATTTCACTTCCACGAGCCCAAGATAGAATCGGAATCATCAAGGCCGCTGTGCCTATGATCAGGGCTGCATCCGAGGAGGTTGTGAACCTCTGTCCCTGAAACTGCAGCACGTATCCTAGGGCATTGACGAATCCCACAACCCAGATGGGTCTTGTCCGGAGAAGAGTCCAGTCAACCCATCCGTTTCGACGAAGAAACAAGAGAACCAGAACAGAGGCTAGTGAAAATCGAAAAGCCACGAATAGGTCTGCGGGAAGGAGATTCAGTCCGAGCTTGATTATCGGCACGCTTGTACCGAATAGTATCCCGGAGAGAACTGTTGCCAAGATTCCAGTTCTGGGAGCCGATTTTTCTCGCCTTTGGATGAGCAGTCTTGAGCGCTGGCTTTAGAGTATAACTCCGGCTTGAGAAAGCCAAGCGCGTGGAGAATCAGCTAGGCTTATCTTCTGGTAGAACCCTAATTCCAGCACGACATGAGCGCTACAAGTCTCTTGGAGAGGGAAGAAATCGAGTGCGCTTACTGCAAGGATTCGAAGCCGGCTTCAGAGACGACCTGGTTCATGGCTGAACCAGGCGAGAAATCAGTACGGTTGTGCGATTTCTGCTACGAGGAAGCAAGGAAACAACTCCGCCTCCTCCGGATCGTCCGAAACCGAGGAGACTACCCCCTAGAAGCAGCATCGTAACTGAAGTAACGACCTCTTCGAAACAGCAAACTCGCGCGCTTGCATCAGCGTAGCTTCTGACTGAGGGCCTTCGTCCCATCACTCGCAAAGGGTTATTGCCCTTCACATCCTCAACCTTTGACCACTTAACGTTGCCATCGAACGATAGAGTCGTTATCCTCGGCTGCGGGATGGGAGGTCTGGCAACGTCAAGCCTCTTGGCCGAGCGTGCACCATCCGCATCGATCACGATCGTCGAACAAAAAAAGATTTTCGAGTTCCCGCCATCCTTCCCTTTGCTTGCAATGGGTCGCCGCGAACCTGGAAAAGTCCGACGCGCCCTCTCGATTCCGAAGAAACGGAGGATCCGACTGATCAATGATCGGGTCCGTTCAATTGTGACGTCTTCTAAGTTGGTCAAGACTGAATCTGAAGAGTTGCACTATGATCATCTAGTCATTTCGATGGGCGTCGACTACTCGCTTGGCGACGTTCCGGGACTGGAGAGGTACGCTCACCAGTTTTATGATTTCGACTCGGCGATGAAATTGCGTGATGCGCTAGAAGGTCTTGAAAGTGGAAGGTTGGTAATCGGAATATCTCGATTGCCTATCAAGTGTCCTGTCGCACCTTATGGTCTGGCGCTCCTCTTGCAGGATCACTTTGCCAGGGCGAAGAAAAAAATTACAATGGAGTTTTTCACTCCGGAGCCTCATCCAGCTCCAGCTGCAGGTCCTGTAATTGGTAAACAAGTAGAGAGGCTCTTGGCAGCCAAGGGAATAGCGTTTCGCCCCAAGGTCAAGCTTTCAAAAGTAGAAAAGGAAAAGATAGTGTTTGAGGAGAAGACAGAGCTCCCATACGATCTACTAATCATTGTTCCGCCTCACAAGTGTCCAAGCGCCGTCGTCGATGCTGGGTTAACCGATTCGTCCGGTTGGGTTCCAGTCAGTCCGCAGACCTTGGCCACCAGGTTTGAAAACGTCTACGCTATTGGAGATGTCACTGCAATCGAGACGCCTCATGCGCACGTTCCCTTTCTGCCGAAGTCAGGGTCGTTCGCCCTCGGCCAGGCTGAAGTTGTATCAAACAATATTGCAATGTCTATCACGGGAAAAGGGGAACGAAAGATTTGGGATGGGACCGGGTCTTGTTTTCTCGAAGTTAACAGGGGAGAAAGCGCCATGCTTAGGGGTGAGTTTCTCTCAAATCCTCCGCGGCTGGAGTTTCACCCGCCTCGCAAGAAATGGCAGGTGGAGAAGACTAAGCTGGAGGAATATTGGATGAAGTATCGATTCTAAGAAGCGACGCACCGTGGAAGGATTGAGCTGAATCACCTTCTGACCTCGAATCCGGGGCCCCTTTGGGCTTGGGGGAGCTAGGCTTCGGCTTCGATTTCTCCGCGGTGGACCTCGTGCCCACATGAGCCCAAGAAGACGTCCAGCCCGTCCGGTACGGCATCGCTTCGGAATGGGCTCACATGCACAAACACTCCTTCCCGATGATCGATAGGACACTCTGCTTTGATCAGATTCTTCGCCTTGGTTCTAGGCCTCTGCCTGGAAACTGGGTCCAATCTCGCGGACAGCCTTTCAATCTTAAGTCCCAGGAGCCCGGCGTATAGCCCGCCGACGCAAAATAAGCCGCTTCCCGCTAGCAATCCTACAACGCCGGCCAGACCTAGTGCGTCGCTGGATGTCATTGCAAAATATAGAGCGACGACAGGTGCGATGACGGCTATGCCGATGATGGTCTTGCCCATAATGGAGAGAAAGCCCATGTTCTTTCGACCTTATGGAATTCACTTCTTTTGAAAGGACTTGGCTTTACTGTTTCTTTTTGGACTCTCTCTCGCCTACAACGCTCTCGACATGTTCGATGATCGTCTTGAGAGGGGTCCCCGGCCCAAAATTGCCGGTAATTCCCTGCTTCTCCAACAACGGCTTGTCCTCGTCTGGGATGATACCGCCACCCACTAACAGAATATCGCCTCCACCTTTCTCCCGGATGAGCTTTGCAACCTTTGGGAAGGCAGTCATGTGAGCACCGTTTAGGAGACTCATCGCAACAACATCCACATCCTCATCAATAGCCATCTGGGCAACCTGTTCGGGAGTCGCTAGAAAGCCAGTGTAGATTACCTCCATGCCCGCGTCTCGGAAAGCCCGAGTCAAGATCAGCGCACCTCTATCATGCCCGTCTAGTCCAGGCTTCGCAACAAGAATACGAATCCTCTTGGCCGGTTTCGATACTGATTTTTTCTGCGAGGGCATCGGATCGTTCTGATCATCCGAAGAACCCGTTCGCTAATAAGGACTATCGGATCCATTCAGTTGTAGAGTTCGTCATAGCGCTTGTATTTCCAGTAAGCCATGGAAGCAAGCCATGATACTACGAATATGCCAATTATTCCGAAACCCATCGTCTCGAAATCGAGGGTTCCAAGCCACTTCCAGAATGGACCGGTCAGCTTCAGCTCGTTAGAGAGGACTTGGAGAAGTTCGACTCCGCCGATTGCAAAAGCAACCACGACGGATATTATCGTCACAGTAAGATTGTAGTATATTTTTCGAATGGGCCTCAGAAACGCCCAGCCATACGCGGTGAGCATCGTAATCCCATCAGTCATGTCGACCAGGACCATTCCACAAGTGAACATCAAGGGGAGAACGAGGATCATCCAGAGAGGAACAGCCGCTGATACTCCGACTCCCACAGTGATGGCTATCAGGGCGATCTCGCTGGCGGTGTCGAAGCCAAGTCCGAACAGGACTCCAATAGGATAGATCTGCCAGGGCTCACGGACGATCTTGAAGAGTCCTTTGAAGTAGCGGTTTAGGAATCCCCTGTTTTCCAGGAGAATATCCAGTTCCGACTCGTTCATCTTTCCCTGTTTGAGGGTCGTGAACACTCGATAGATTCCCAGGACGATGATGACATTGATGAGTCCGATGAGGAACAGGAAGACTCCGGAGACAGTTGTTCCTATTATCGCGCCGCTGCTTCGAAGGGCGGGAATCTGGTCCTTTACTGCGTTGGTGGCGAGAATGAGTGAGACGACAAGGCCGACGACGACCGTCGAGTGGCCTAGGGAGAACCACATACCAACGGTAAGGGGGCGCTTGCCTTCTTGGAGGAGTTTCCTTGTAGTATTGTCGATCGCTACAATGTGGTCGGCGTCAACTCCGTGACGCAGTCCGAAGGTGAATGCAAGGACTCCCAATCCCGCGAGGAGGGCGGACAATTGTCCTATGATGATGGAGGCCGCGAGGCCAGCGAGGGTGGCGATGCCCAGCGCTGAGTATATGATTGAGATTCTGAGTTTCTCTGCTGTTGAGAGTCCGAGCTTTGAGTGATCTAATTGGATTTCAGTCAATTCGGAAGACGCCCTCTCCAAGAGCTCTTACGGCTCCCGGCGCACATTGACAGGTTGTCTCGACCAGACCCCTCTATGTGGTAATATAAAGTCTCAAGTTGGTAATACTTTTAGCCGACTCGGCCACGCTGAGTAATACTATGAGGCGAGTCATGAATTGGTGTTGAGTGATGTGGGAGTTACCAGAATAAGCATGTCTCTGCCACCTGAGCTTCTTGGAGCCTTCGACAGGGCTTCCGAGCACAGCGGCTACAGAGACAGGTCCAAGGCTCTGCAAGCGGCGATGCGATCCTTCATCTCGGATTTTGAGACAGGCGTCAGAGGAGGCCATGTTGTCGGGTCCATCGTCATGGTCTACAACCATGAGACTCACGGCGCCGATGAGGGTATCACAGAAACATCTCACCACCATAGACAATCCATTCTCTCATCACTGCACGCCCACATCGACGCTGCGCACTGCCTTTGCGCTCTGCTAGTCCGCGGCAGGGCCCAAGATATCACGAGATTGGAGGGTGAGCTGAAGCGACAGAAGGGAATCATGCAAGTCAAATCCTCTTATCTGAAAACAGAATCGGTCTAAGGAATTACCGTAGAAACAAGAACGTTCAGCTCGGGAGTTGTTCTACTTCCTTGTCACCCGCTAGAGAATAATCTAAACGGATCTTCTGGTCGCGGACGTTAGGTATGCTCTCCCACCATCATTGTGGAATCGCGTGGCGAATAATGCATCCCTGATGTAGTTGATCTTGAAGAGCTGCGAGAACGTTACCTCGATCTCCCCTCTCGTAACTCTTCGTGGTCCACCCCAGCCAGTGGGCTCTTTCTCGCTGAAACATAGCATGAAGTACTTTCCATTAGTAACTAGAACTCTAGAGATCTCGTGAGTGTAAACTGGCCGGTCGTTATCGGGAAATGTGTGGAAGAGTCCCGAATCGATAATATTGTCGAAGAGACCGTCCTTGAAGTCCAGTGAAAGAACGTTTCCAGCTCGGAAATCAATTTTCAACCTTTTCTCAGCGGTCTTCGCGCTTGCCACGGCAACCGCTCGGCTTGACAGATCGACTCCGGTAACAGAGAACCCGTTCTCCGCGAGATAGAGCGCGTTCTCACCTGTTCCGCACCCGACATCGAGAACTCTGCCCTTACTCAGTTCTCCGGCCCGCACGAGCTCTACGAAGGCTGGTTGCGGCCGGCCTACGTCCCATGGTGGTACGGTCTTGTAGGCGTCCTCCCAAGAGCTCAAGGATAGACAAATTCGTTCACCGACGCCATATTCAAGAACATTATGGAATTGGATTCCTGGCGGATCGCCTCTGGTGGTTTCCCGATTGCAAGAAGACTCTTTAGACGAGCATGTATAGCATTCGTGAGCCCGATTGGAACAGCTTCAGAAAGAAAGCCTCCTCTCACCGACCGTCTCGAGATGGTTGCTTGAAGAAAACGAACCCTCCAGTCAATACTTCACGCTTACTGAGCTGATGGGACAGGACAAACAGGATACTTCTGTTCGAAAGGCTAGAGAGGGGATTGGACGAGAAGGGTGGGCCGCCAAGATTTTCGCGAAACAGAAAGATCACACGTACTGGGAGAACAAAGAGTCATGTTATGTTCCAAAGTTCAGCTCCACAGGATGGCAGCTAGCGGTCCTCGCGGACCTCGGAGTAACATCAGATGATCCAAGATTCGCGAACGCTGTCGAGCATTTTTTCGAGCTTCACAATGTTGAGAGCGGTGGATTCTCTCTACGCTCCAAGGGTGAGGAACAGTTCCATCCCCATGTTTGCAACACCGGCAACATGGTCAGGGCCCTCGCAAAAGCGGGATATTCGAAGGATGATAGAGTTCGGAAGGCAATGGGCTGGCTTCTCTCCAAGCAACTATCCGACTCCGCCTGGAACTGTGCCCCATCAGGCAAGCACGGGTCTTTCCTCGCAACCGTAGAGCCAATGTGGGCGCTCTCCGAGATGATCAAACATGAGCTGAGAGAAGAGTGGAAAGAGTCTGCTGCCAAATCCTCCGAGTTCGTTCTCAAACACAAAATTTACAAATCCGATCGGGACGATTCAGTCGTCCTGTTCGACTTTCTGAAAATACACTATCCAACACACTACTGTTACGATTTCCTTCATGGGTTACGGGTACTAGCAGAGCTAGGGGTCCCGAGAGATGATAGAATGGATGATGCGCTCCGAATGTTGCGCGCCAAGCAACTGGTAGATGGACGATGGCCACTGGAAGCGGTGTATCGAGGCTGGCGACACTCCCACCCAATGCACGGAACAGAAACGGTGTCAAGACCGGAGGAGAGAGAGCTCGTAACGGAAGGATGGGGAATGGACCGAACCTTGCAACTGGAAGAGGCAGGTAAACCCAGCAAATGGGTAACTCTCCAGGCGTTGCTAATCCTGAAACGATTGCGATTGCTCAATCCCTCGTCCTGATTCTCAAATTCGGACTTCACTTCAGCCAATCACCTTCTGAATCGGGTTCAGTCGTTATATCGAGAGGCCCAATCATCGAAAAAACGGTCGTAGTAGGGTAGAAGACCTTGTTTGAGATAAAGGCAGCCACGAAAGTGTTCTCGGCCAAACAAGGCCCCGCGATAAGCTCCGTCAGCTTCGACGTTAGGAACGGAGAGATTGTCGGGTTTGTCGGGCTCAACGGAGCGGGAAAGACAACAACGATTAGAATTGCAGTGGGTGTTTCTCTTCCAACATCTGGGACCGTCGTGATTGACGGTCGTGATATCACGCGGGAGAAGCCTGAGGCTTCCAAGAGCATCGGCTGGGTCCCGGAGATTCCGAACTTCGAGCCCAACGCGAAAGCTTGGAAATTGATGCGATACCTAGCAGGCTTCTATGGAATAGACAGAAAAGAGGCGACAAAGGAATCGAAGGATCTCCTCGCTTCCGTTGGACTCTCAGGCTTCGAGAACCGCAAGTTCCGAACGTATTCCCAGGGAATGAAGAAGAGATTCTCCCTGGCAGTCTCGATGCTGTCGAACCCGCAGAACTTCCTATTCGACGAGGTTCTCAACGGTCTCGACCCCGAGGGAATACAATTCTTTCGACAACTGATGATGGGACAGAAGAAGGTCAACAAAGCAATCCTGTTATCCTCCCACATACTCACCGAGGTCGAGAACCTGGCCGACAGAGTCGTCTTCATCCACAAGGGAAAGGTTGTCAAGACAGCGACCCGCGACGAGTTAGCCTCGTACGCCGCGAAGGGCACAACACTCCGAATACAATTCCAAAACATTACAGACGATGCCGTGTCCTACCTCAAGACACTAGGAACGGTACTGATAGAGGGCAACGCAATCGTTCTCTCAGACTTCCAGGGAGACTCGTCCCAGGTCAACACTGAACTGGTCAAGAGGGGCTTGCAGGTGCGCGAGATCAAGCATGAAAGGACAGGGCTGGAGGAGTACTTCTTCGAGATCATCCGGAGGACAGACACAGCAAAATGATGATACGCCCGTTCCTCTACGACTTTAAGCGGACGATAACTAGCACATCAGTACTGATCCTCATTGGAATCATTCTTCTCATAAGCCTCGCCATAATTCCGTTTACTACTCCCATTGTATCATCGTTTCGCGGTTCCGGTTCCGACATCCTCTATTATCGCGACCCCGGTGCTTATCATTTCATAGTGTTCTCGTCCGACCAGTACGGACAGCCACTCCAAGGAACCAAGATATCCATGAGCCTTTCCGGGGTGAAGACCTACGCTAACGCAACTACGACAAACTCGGAAGGTTACGCATTCATCACCCTTAGCGCGCCAAACGGAACCTATACCCTCGCTGTGAACGAAACAAATGGAGCTAACATGGCCTCCTTCGGATGGTACATGTTCGCCTCTCCAATTGGGGAACCACAGTTCTCAATCGGATCTCCTATTTCAACGGTGCAGGACAGGGCGAACGCGTCAAAGAGGGACGTTCAGACTTTTTACGCAGCACTATACGGTGCCAAACCATCAGGCTACAGCATCCGTTACAAAGTGGCAGCAACGAGTCCACCTCCGCCCTACAAGGATAGCACTCCTTACACCAAGGACCAAATGGATTTTCTTGGAAACCTAACTAACTATCGTCAGGTCTTCGACCCAGCGATCGCTGACGGCCTACCGGGAACCACAAGCGTATGGTTCGAACTGTTTGCTCCAAACGGAACGGCCGTCTCGGGGACAGAGATACCTGTCTTTGAGCTGAGACAACAACAATTCCGTCCTGAAGCGACTAATATTGCATCTTCTTTCTTCTCCACCATCTTGAGCTTCTTCATGCCTCTAGCAGCGATCCTTGGGGCTTACTCTTCCTATGGCAAGGACCGTCTGACTGGCGTGCTGGAATCTATCCTTGCTAGGCCCATCAGCAGGCGTGGACTCGCAATCTCAAGGTTTCTCTCGACCCTCACAGCCCTTGCGGTCGCCGCCATCGTCTCTGTAGGGCTAGTAGACCTCGTGCTGAACGAAGTTGTTGGATCCGTTCTCCCCCAAGACTATGCTCTAGCTATAATCTCTGGACTCGTAGTAGAGATAGCCGCTTTCACAGGCCTAGTCTTCCTACTATCCCACCTCGTCAAGTCGACAGGGGTCCTGCTAGGAATTAGCATCGTGCTCTTTGTCGTATTGGACTTTTTCTGGGGTCTGATAATCTTCTTGCTGACACTTCTCCTCGGAGGGACTTCAGGATCGGCTGTGGCATTGGAGGCGACTCTTGTCTCCTACTATGCTAATCCAGCACAATTTCTGCAGCTCATCAACGTGTACGTCTTCCAGTCGTCCTCCGGAACCACGCTCCAATCGTCAAACTACGGAGTGACACTCCCGGCTATCGTTCTGGACGGGTTTTTGTGGGTCATCCTCCCATTCCTCGCGTTCATGTACCTAGCTGTCAAGCGAGACTAGACAAGTCCGTTCGATTAGCGTCTGCGAGTATTCCTTGAGACCTTATCTAGAAAACAGCTCTGATCAACCCTCCGTCCATCGCGAGCATTGTTCCATTCATGTAACTCGCTTTCTCGCTAGCCAAGAAAGCAACGAGATACCCGACTTCTTCGGCCAGACCATACCTTCCTGATGGTACATCCTGGAGCATCTGTTTCATGGCTTCGTCAATGCTCGTTCCCGTTCTCGATGAGACGTCATGGGCAACTTGTCTCTGCCTATCTGTGAGTATGTGTCCCTGCATGATCCCGTTCGAGGTAATCCCCCTCGAACCATACTCGAGTGCAAGAGACTTCGACAATCCTGCAAGACTCAGCCTGACCGTGTTGGACAAGACTAGATTCGGGACCGGCTGTCGCAGCGTGGAAGAAGTGATGTAGATCAAACGGCCCCATTTGCCCTGAACCATCCCTGGAACGACCCGTTTCGTGAGCCAGACGGCACTCATCAAGAGCAGTTTCACGCCTTGCTCCCAGTCAGCATCATTAAGATCAGCAAACGTCCCGGGTTTCGGTGGGCCGGTATTGTATGCGAGAATATCTATGGTCCCGAACTTGCTTGTTGCCTCATCCACGAGAATGTCAACGTCCTTCTTGATGGCCAGATCGGCCTTGACCGAAAACACGTTCTTGTTTCCAGTTTCCTTCGCGATCGTGTCCCGGGCCTTCGAGATCGAGTCTTGATTCCTTGAAGAGACTATTACCTTGCAGCCTTCTGTGGCGAGAACTTTGGCCACGCCAAGTCCTATTCCCTTGCTAGAAGCCGGGACCAGAGCTACCTTGTCCTTGAGTCCAAGTTCCAAGATAATCCGGCCTTCCGACCTAAGGAGATTAAAGTTCGTACGAGTTGCGAGACTCTAATGGACACCAACGCCTACTTGGAACGCATCGGGTACCATGGGCGAATTCAACCCAACCGGGAGGTTCTGCGCAGACTACACCGGAAGCATTTGCTCTCGATCCCTTTTGAGAATCTCGACATTCACCTCGGCAGGCCAATAATCCTGAGCGAGAAAGCGTTCTATGACAAGATCATCAAGCATCACCGCGGAGGATTCTGCTACGAGCTGAACGGTTCGTTTGCTAGTTTACTAAGCGAATTGGGTTACAAAGTGTCGATGCTTTCAGCGCGAGTCGCCCAGAAGGGTGGAGGATTCAGTCCAAACTTCGATCACATGACCCTGCTCGTGCAACTCGAACATCCATGGCTCGTCGACGTGGGATTCGGCGACTCTTTCACAGAACCTAAACGACTCGACATGCCAGGACCACAAGCTGACCGTGAGAAACAGTACCGTTTCACTCGGAGAGATGGCTGGACCCTGCTGTCTCGGAGGCCGAAAGGAAATGGTGTGTGGGAGGCTCAATACATGTTTAGCCTGCAGCCGCGAAAGCTAGAGGAGTTTATTCCGAGATGCCGCTGGCAACAAACCTCTCCAAGGTCGCATTTCAGAAAAGGCCGCGTATGTACTCGCCTCACTTCCAACGGAAGACTGACTCTTACTGACACGAAGTTTATTGTGACCCGAGGCGGTAGGGAGGTTGAGCGTCCGGTCAAGGACCCAGAAGAATTCGCCGCGCTGCTACGACGGCATTTTGGCATCGATCTGAATGATGTGATTCAGTTCACTGCGAGGTACTTGTTCTCGAGATAGCCGACGAGTCCTGATGGATCGTATCCTTTGCCGAAGACCCGGTTAAGCAGCTCCTTCGGCGAATATGTTGACCCCGGTTTGTGAATGTTTTCCGCTAGCCAGCTCTTTAGAGGAGCTATGCTCTTGTCTCCTTTGATCGGGAGCAATCCCTTCTTTGTTAGAGCGCTCCACAGCATTCCAGCGATGATGTTTCCGAGAGAATACCCAGGGAAGGTGGCGAACTGTCCCCAGCTCCAGTGTATATCCTGGAGAACTCCATCCGCGTCCTTCTCAGGTCTCTTGCCGAGATAGTCCTCGATCATATCATCCCAAACAGAAGGGAGCTCTGAGACTTTGATCTTTCCCTGCAGGAGTTTCTTCTCAAGCTCATACCTCATAGCGATGTGGAAGTTGTAGGTCAGCTCGTCCGCTTCTACCCTGATCAGACTTGGTTTTACAGTGTTGAAGTACGAGTAGAGTTGCTTCTGGTCATAACGGGTAACAAAGCTCAGGTTAGCCTTCAGAAGGGGGTAGAGCAGCGGGACGAACTCTTTGCTCCTTCCAACGATATTCTCCCAGAATCGTGATTGAGACTCATGAACCCCCGCAGATACGCCTGAGGCTGTCGGTGTGAACTGTAGTTCATGGTCTACTTGAAGCTCATAGAGGGCGTGACCGCACTCGTGCATTAGTCCGAACATTGAGGCCTTGAAATCCTTAGGCTCATACCTCGTCGTTATTCTCACATCATCGCTCCCGATCCTGACCGCAAAGGGATGAGTAGAAACATCCTGCCGGAACCTCTTCTCAGGCATGCCTAGCAGCCGAAGGATCCTCTCATTCACCTGCTTCAACGAATTAACATCATAATCTGCATCCTCCAAAGCATGTTTCTCTGGAAAGACGCCTTGGGAGAGAGTCTTGGAGAGGATCTTCTTGAGCTGGGGGATAAGTTCGGAAAAGATCTTGTCAAGGTCAGTGGTTGTCAGTCCTTCCTCGGAGAGGTCCATGAGGGCGTTGTAGGGGTTTCCTGACGGGTCGAGATGGTCCGCTTCCTCCTTTTTCAGCTCGGTTATTTTCTCAAGATGGGGCTTGAATATGTTGAAATCGGACTTTTTTCTCGCCTCTCGCCAGGGTATGTTCGCATCTATCGTGGCCTTTTGTAATTCTTCAACTAGTTTCGGCGGGACTTTTTGGTAATAGTTGAGCTCCCTTTTAACAACCCGGACAACGCCCTTTTCTGCATCGTTGAGCGCCTTCAGTTTCTCAGCTTTTTCAACAGGACCCGTTAGGTCGATGGTCATTTTCTGCCGGAGAAGCTCGATCTCTGATTGCGCTTGGCCTCTGGCGCTGGCGCCGGCCTCTGGCATGTTGATTTCCAGATCCCAGCCCAATAGGGACGAGGCATGGCTCATCGCCGCGACTGATTTGTATCTGGCAAGAATATCTAGGACAATGGGATTATTGAACGGGCTCAAGGAAGCGACCAGGCCCCTCGCCTTCTAACTGCCTAAAAACCTTGAAGGATTATGACTTGGACCGAGCCGGTGAGCCGCTCCTCGGAGATTTCTACGAGTAAGAAACCCGAGGGATGAGGGCATTTTCTCTAGCAAGAGCTAAAACTGATCAGAAACTACTGTCAGAGCCGTGGCGAAGAGTGTGGCTGATTTCGTCCGCGTTGCCTCTGCCAGCGAGATTCCTGAAGGAAAGATGAGAAAGGTTATCGTCGGTAGTCAACAGGTTCTAGTTGCCAACGTGAAGGGCAAGTACTACGCTATTGGAAATGTCTGCACCCACCTTGGCGGACCCTTGGACAAGGGTATTCTTGAAGGTCATGAGGTAGAGTGTCCTTTGCACAGGTCCCATTTTGATGTCACCAATGGTCAGGTGAAGAGAGGTCCCGCCACGAGGCCAGAGCCTGTCTATGATGTTAAGGTTGAAAGTGGAAGTATTCTAGTGCGACCGAAACAGTAACTCATGCAATCTTCCCAATTCGGTTAGGCTACGCCTGTTTTGCACCGCAACTGGTGCAGAAAACCGCGACACTAGGAAGCTTGGCGCCGCACTTGAAACAGAATTTTGACTCGACCTGAGTTTGCTGTTGGGACATTGCTGGTTGCTGTGGCACTAGAACGGCCGAAGAGGTCTGTGGGGCAGGCTGTCCCCAGCCCGGGGACGGTGGCCGATCTTGGATGGAGAAGTACGCGACGACTTGGAAGATCAGGGCAACTAGGAGGATCAGGAAGCCTACGAATACGATCGTGAGGGCCGCGCCAATGAGGTAAAGTAAACCGGTGGTTGCGAACGCGCTCACGTTCAGTCGCTGTGATATCTTCTCGTATGAACGTTTGAGAAAGATGGCAGATATGATCGTGAAAACCCAGAACGCTCCGAGTATACCGAAGAATAGTAGAAATCTGGGGAAGCCGAAACCAAACGTAAACAGTCCTGCGATGGACCCTGTAACGATAAACGCGACAAAAACAACCGCTCCAATTATTGCTGTTATGGCGGCGAGGAGGGCGTCGTCGAAGATACTCTTGTCCTGAACAGTCTCGGATATTTCCTTTGTCGCCAGTAGAACTAGTACCCAGCCAACAAGGCTGAGGAAGGGGAAGAAGACGAGAATCCCGCCCACTCCACCAAGGGTCTTGGCTGATGACAAGGAGCCCATGGCGGGAGCCTCTATTGTCTCGAATTTAAGGCTGGAATTATCTGGGTCGTCATTGGTGCGACTACTCTTCTTTCCAGTTCATCAACATACTGCCAAGTACGATGAAGAATGCCGCTAAGCCTAGGGCGATGATGGTGTTTGTCAATGCTTGGGCCGGTTCCGCGTAGATCAGCGCGTCTCGCAGCCCATCGTTCACGTATGTCAACGGCATGAAGTTGGCTATGATTTTCATGATGTCAGGCAGTGTCTCGCGTGGCCAAAAGGTTCCGGCCAAAAACATCATCGGGAAGGTTATCGCATTGGCCGCTGCATCCGCGCTCTCTGCTTCTTTTACAAAGTTTGCGAGCACCATGCCGATGCCTGGGAAGAGGAGTGCGGCGGCAACTACTAATCCCACCGTGTAGATGTCGATGGTCGCTGTGACCCCGAATATGGCATAGCCGAAGAAGAGGATTACAACGAGTGAGATAGTGGCTAGAATCATCTGGTAGCCAATCATTCCTAGAATCCATTCGATCTTGCTAAGGGGTGTCGTGGCGAGTTTCTTGATAATCTTCAGTTCGCGGTAGCGTCCGTTAGTATTCACAGCGCCAAAAACGCCTGTGGTGAGGAGGGTCATGCCGATTACTCCGGGGATGAAGAAGTCGATGTAGCGGATGTTCCGGGTTACAATGCCAACTTGTTGAAGACTTAGGTGGTCGGGGGCACCGGCAATTGCAGCTGCATAAGAGGTGGTGACCGAGTGCACTATTCCTGCGAGCGATGCGGAGGCTTGGTCGCTCTGATCCATATAGAGCTGAATCGTAGCGTTCTTTCCGTTCATCAATGTAGCGTTGAAACCTAACGGGATGACCAGCAGTCTCTGGCCTCGATTATGGAGCTGGGCGTCGCTTTTCACGTATGCTAGCGGGTTCGGTTGTTCTGCGGCGACCGTGTGGAGGTTGAAGGCGCCGGTCTGGTTCAGCACGTTGACGTATCCCTGGGATAGAGGAGTCGGCACGTTCCCAGTCAAGTCCTGGTTTTGGAGGTAGAGATCGAACTTGGTGCTTCCGTTGCCGAAGATTGCTCCGAAGAGGACGATGAGGAGTAGTGGGAAGGCGATTGTCCAGAATATGTTGCTCTTGCTGCGGTACCAGCTCTTGAAGTGTCCACTGATGATAGTGTAGATTCGGCTCCTCATGGTTAGTTTCCCTCCTCCGAGACTCTACGCCCGGTCAAGTTGAGAAAGACGTCGTCTAGAGTGGGACGTCTAACCTCGATCTCTTTGTCGTGCAATGGGGTTGCTCCCAAGCTCATGAGGATGTTTGTGAGTTCTCCGTTGTTTAGGGGAACGGCGATATCTCCGGCGTTTCTAAGCTCGGCTTTAGGTAGGCCCGGCGGTAGTTGTTTGAGTCCCTCCTCGCCGGCTTCTCTGATGATTAGTGTTTTCTTTCCACCGTGAGCATCTATCAGCTGGTCCGGTGTCCCGGACGCGATTATCTGTCCGTGGTCGATTATCGAGACGATATCGGCGAGGTATTCTGCCTCGTCCATGTAATGTGTTGTGAGGAAGACTGTCTTTCCCTGGCTCTTCAGCCGCTCGACGACCCCCCAGACATCCCTGCGAGCTCTAGGATCAAGGCCTGTAGTGGGCTCGTCAAGAAACACGACATCAGGGTCGTTTACAAGGGAAACCGCAAGGCCGACCCTCTGCTTGAGACCACCTGATAGCTTCTTGAACTGCTCGTCCCGTTTGTCCTTGAGATCGACTAGCTCGATGAGCTTGTCCGCGTCGAGCTGGTGTTTGAACATTGCTCCAAAGTAGTTGATGTTCTCACGGACGGTAAGACGATCGATGGCATTGAAATCTTGGGGCAGGACGCCGATACGTTTTCGGATCTCTGCCTGGTCCGAGCGTTTGCTGACATCGTAGCCAAGGACTTTCGCTTGACCCCCCGTTGGGTTTCGGAGACATTCTAGAATCTCTACCGTGGTGGTTTTTCCCGCGCCGTTTGGGCCTAGGAAGGCGAAAACCTCGCCTTTTGTAAGGCTGAACGATATGCTGTTGACGGCTACGTTCTCGCCGTATTTCTTGGAGAGGTTCTCTACCTGGACAATCTTGTCAGACTGCCCTGGGAAAGGTGCCGGTTGGCCGATGCTCATTGAAGAGCATCTCCTACCGAGCGATTCTCAAGAGACTTGTAATAATTACGGTTGCCGCGATTGCTTCCGGCTTCGATCGAGTGTGAGTTTCCATCAGATTTCACCACGATCACTGCACTGAGACCGTTGTTGCTTTTAATGGTCGGGCACGTCTCGTAGTCACATAATGTGATTACATCTCGCTGACTCGCGAGATCCGTTTCAACTGGATGCATACCGTTCATCTCGAATTTCCTTTCCATTGTGGAAGAAACTAGGAGAGACGGGTTAGTTTTGCGCTGACATCCCAAAGTCTCTGCGCGATCTCCTCATTATAGGATTCGTCTGACGATTTCTTCACTTTCAACTTCTCAAGATATTCTCCACTGAGACTCTTTGCATCGGGTGAGGAAGCGAGATACACGATTGTCTCCGCGCCTTTCTCGGGACTTGTCATGAACAATTTCGGCAGGGCCATAATGAAGCCTACTGGACCTAGAGGTCTACTCCAGATGTTGGTCGCGACTGTTCCCGGGTGTACTGCGTTGACTGTTACTCCTGTTCCTTGGAGTTTCTTGGCGAGTTCGTGAGTGAAGAGGACGAGGGCTAGTTTGGATTGTCCATATGCTTTCCATCCGCCATACTCTTTTTCCAGGTTGAGATCGTCGAAGTTGATGTGCCCATTGTAGTGTCCCACGGATGATACGTTGATGATTCGGCTTGGAGCGTTGGCCTTCAATAGGTCAAGTTGGAGGTTTGTTAGAAGGAAGGGTGCAAGATATTTCGGATCTTGCGGCTTCGCCTCTCTCCTTGTTACGTGCGACCATGACGACTGTAGCGCCTTTTTCGGCAAGGACTATGCTGGCTGCTTTTCCTATCCCGGAATTGGCTCCCGTAACCATCACGACCTTGTCCTTCATCGTCATCTTGTCGGAGACGTTTTCGTTCTGCATTATCGGTCGCTAAACTGACTGGTGAGTCATTATTTAAACGCGTCGGTCATTTTTAAATACAACGCACGCGCACATGTTCACAGTAGAAAAATGCCGCGGGTCGTCCCGGAATACAAGAAAGAAGCCAGAACACGAATCCTTACAGCTGCAAACCAAGTCTTTGGCGAAAAGGGTTACCGCCAGGCAACCATGGACGACGTGGCCAAGAAACTAGGTGTTAGCAAGGGAGCACTTTACCTCTATTTTGCGAGCAAGGAGGAGTTGTTCGAGGCGATCGCCCGAGCAGAACCCTTGGCTTTCAAAGAGATCCTATACTCCACGTTCAGCGAGAAAAAGAACCCCCTAGAGAGCGCTGGCGAGTTCTTCGACAAGATGCTGAAGCGCTACGGCTCGAACTCGGGACTGAGCTTCGAAATATTCTCGGAGGCCTCGCACAACCCCGGCCTTCGAAGAGTGCTCAAGAAGACCCAGGACGAGTACGCGACGACACTGATGAGTTATCTGGAGGAGGGACGAAAGAGAGGCTTCATCGCTAGAGACTTGGATTTGCGCTTCATAACCTATGCCCTGATCGCGTTGTGGAACGGGATTGAGACAATAGTTGTGACCGGGCTGCCAGTTGAAGACGCGAGACGAGCGTGGCTGGAAGGATTCAAGGCAATCTTTCTGCCCAAGGACGGCGTTCAACCGTTGCGAAATCGCTGACGCAGCGATGTGAGGTAGGCATAAAACCGATTTCTCCGAGCGCCTGATGCTTCACATGTTCGAAGCGAAGCAACAGCCAGGCGGCTTAGGCTCTGACAAGGTCGACCGTGTTGTGATCATTTTCAAGGAGAATCATACCTTCGACAATTACTTCGGCACTTTTCCTGGCGCTAACGGGATGACCATGCCAAGATCGCCTAATCCACCACCCCGTGATCCGGATCATCGACATAGCGCATGGCTGACTCGCCAGACCACTTCGGTCCGCCAACAATTCGTGGAGGCAGATATTCCCGCATACTTTGCGTATGCCAGAAAATTCACCCTGTGCGATCAATATTTCACAGATGTCGCTGGACCGTCAACGCCAAACCATTTGATGGCGGTGGCGGCCGATTCTCCCTTCATCGACAATCCTCACCCAGGCGACCAGTCCAGAATCGCTTCTTCACTCCCCCTGAGCCTCGAATCGCACAAGCTAACCTGGGCTAACTATGGGGGATACGTGTTTCAATATCTGAGCTCGGTTGGGGGAAGAAACAAGCTCACTTCTGACCAGTTCGCGAAGGATGCGGCGACGGGGAAGCTACCGAATGTCTCATGGGTCTATGCTACGAGTCAGTTTGATGAGCATCCTCCGGACCCTGGGAAGGGTCCGATGGGGAACGTGACGACGGGTATGCAGTGGACCGTAGACCAGGTGAACGCGATTGTGAAGGGAGGACTCTGGGGAAGGATTGCTATTTTCATAACATGGGATGACTGGGGTGGATGGTACGACCACGTAGACCCGCCGAATATGGAGACGTGGAAGCCTGCGACTCCACAACCCTGCTACAAGGGGACACAGTTCCGGTATGGATCTCGAGTCCCTTGCCTAGTACTGAGTCCATATGCGAAGAGTGGGTACGTTTCGAAGATATTGCACTCGCACGTCAGCGTGGCAAAATTCTGCGAATCTCTATTCGGGCTACGCGCATTGAACCAGCGTGATGCACAAGCTGATAATATGGCGGACTGTTTTAATTTCCAGCAAACGTCGGCCCAGCCAGCGTCACCAAAACCTTGACGGCCGCGTGTGTTATCCCTGAACTAGGATCGTTCCGGTCATCTGTGGTGGATGGAATTTGCAATGGAAGGCAAAGCTTCCTGCTTGGCTTGTTGTGATTGTTATGTTTGCGTTCTGGATTACCGTAGATTGGGCGGCCACCACCACATCGTTTGCGTAGGGCGCGCCGATCGTGAATGAGTGAGCTTGGTCAGTGGGATTGTAGAAGTGAATGGTTACGGTGTCGCCTTTGTTCACGGTGATCTGGTTCGATGAGTAAATGTAATCGGAGTTCAGGTTTGATGGTGCGCTGAAGCTTAGGTCTTGAGCGAACAGGTAGATGTTTCGTGTTTGGGGCGTGGGGCTGGGATGCGCAAGATAGCCGGCTGCAAGCCCTGTAACGGCTCCAACGATTGCTGCTAGCAATACGGTCGCGATTAGGAGATTTCGGGTGTTCCAGGAAGCCATGGCCCCGTCAAGTTACGACGTTGTTAAAAGGTTTTACCTTTGTAGTGTCTTTCTGGCACCGAGGGCCGAGTGTGGTTCTTTGTAATCGCTTGTAGACGCGCCGAATATATCGGTTGATAACTCCTGTCCCCGCGAATAATCCTTGAACAAGAATCTCAACCCACAGAACAAAATAGACATCCTAACGCGCATTCTACGATTGTCGACCATTCTGCTCGTAATAGGAATAAGCACACTCTACTCTATTGGAGGCGCGAGGGCCGCAGGCTTTGCATTCACAAACTATGAACTCGGAAACACCCCTGGAGTAGCCTGCCCCAACACATTAGCAAACTGTTACAATTTCGCCGCAGAGCCCGCAATCCGAGCGGACCCGGCCGGCAACTTCTACTCCTCCTCTGAGAACGGGCTGTCAGGGGGAACTGATGCCTGGAAATCTACTGACGCCGGGCTCCACTATATATCGCTAGCATCACCTAACAGCGCCTCTGCAGCAGGAACGCAGTTCTCGCCAGCGGGTGGAGACACGGACCTAGCGGTCGCGTCAACCCTGAACGCGAACGGCGTCTACAACGTCTACGTAGCAAGCCTCGCACTGACAAACGTCTACGTGAGCACTAGCACTGACGGCGGCAGCACATGGCTTCTCAATCCAACAGGTGCTTCTGTACCGGGCGACGACAGACCATGGATCGCTGCCGAGGGGGCTGGCAAAGTCTGCGTCTCGTATCACAGCATTACTGCCACGAACGACATCTTCGTCAACTGCAGCACTGACGCTGGCATGACCTTCGCCCAGACAGGAAACGCGTTCGATGCAAACCATCTCTGGCTGGCGTCCTTCCAGAACGAGATAGGAAATCTTGCAATAGACCCAGGGAACCACAACATATACCAGTCGCTTAGCGGAATCGCAAGCGCAACAGAGACAACGTGTCTCAACTGCGGCCTTCACGCGGTCTGGCTTGCAGTGTCCACCGATGGCGGCTTGACATTCACTGACCATGCTGTGTACGTTAACCCGAACACTTCCGTGTCCTATGGACACCAGTTCGTCAACGTCAGCGTCGACCTGGCAGGAAACATTTACGTTGTATTCACAGACGACCACAATCTCTACTATAGTTTCTCCATTGATCACGGAACAACATGGTCTGCTCCATCGCAGATCAACCAGAGCCCATCTGCTACCGCCATCATGCCTTGGAGTGTTGCTGGTGGAGCGGGCAAGCTTGACGTTGTCTGGTATGGAACCTCCTACTACGACGGCGTGAAAACGCCGGACAACTACCCCTCAAGCGCTGCATGGTACGTCTATTTCGCACAAAACCTCCAAGCCACAACCGCTGGAAGCTTGTTCTCTCAGCAAGCAGCGACACCAGTGATCCATAACGGTGGAGTGTGCGAGTCAGGGGCGACCTGCACGGGAAACCGTGACCTGTACGATGATTTCGGAGTGGCCGCAAGCCCGACAACAGGCATGGCATCTATCGTCTACAGCGACGACCAGTACAGCAACACGCCAACGCATCCTGCTGGGCCTAACTGTACGCCAAGCCAGAGCAACACAGGTTCCTGCGACAGCACTAATATCGCAACTCAGACATCTGGCACAGGAATATTTCCCTAAGAAAACCCGAACAGAGAGCTAGGAGGCATCAAGCCTCCTTGCCCCTTCTTTTCCCTGCGTCTCCTGCTGTCTAGAGAGTGTACGAATTCTAAACCGTGCTATACGGCCTGTTTTGGGGATGGTTGAACGTATGGAGGCTTCAGCTCATCAGGAACGACTTTCCCTGCAGTTAGTTGCTGGTCGGGTTTCTGAACGAACAGCTTTGCGACGATCTGACCTTCGGTTTCTTCCAGCCCAACCCTGACGTCAAGGAGTGCGAAGATGGATTTGACGAATTCAGCATAGAAAGCTGAAGAGCGGGGTCCACAATCATGCCTGAGTATCGCGACATAGGCTTGTCCGTCATGCGTGTACTCGAATTCGAAATTGTGGTTGTAGTGCGAGGCTACCCGACCCAACGATTTTATCACGTTTTCCAGGTTGAAATCCTTGAACCAGAAACTGACGAGAGCGACTCCCTCATGTTCACCCGATTTCCTACCGAGGGATCTTGCCTGCTCGTCGGACATCAGACTGAAAAACCTCTTTAGAAGCCCTTTCGAGATCGTGACGAGGCCGAACTTTTCCGCGTAGGAGTCGTATTCCACGTGCTTCCTCAATGCCTGATTTGCAATAACGTTGACACTAATCTTGTCCTTCTGCGCAAGTTCGTCGAGTTGCTCGGCTACCTCAGTGTCGATGCGGAAGATTCGGGTCTCGATTCGCCTCATTGTCGTACAGTAACGACCCTCGAAGAAAATAGATACGGTAATTGTAGCCAAGCCCTTTGCCAAGCAGGATTCATTGAATCCCACAGAAAGTGACAGGACGCATTAATTACAGAGGGCCAAGTCAGCGACCCAAGTCGAGAATCTGGGTATTTGATGAAAAAACTGATCGGTGTGAGCGAGCAAGCAAGCGAGAAGCATTCGGAGACTGCTGCTCAGCTTCTTGTTCGGTGCTTGGAGAATGAAGGTGTCAAGTATGCCTTTGGTATACCTGGCGAGGAAAATATTCATTTCATCGACGCGTTGAACAATTCGTCTATCCATTTCGTTCTTGTCCGTCACGAGCAAGCTGCCTCGTTCATGGCCGACATCTACGGCCGCCTGACTGATCGGGCGGGAGTCTGCGTTGCGACCCTCGGGCCCGGAGCGATCAACCTCTTACTAGGAACCGCGGACGCCAACAGCGACAGCGTCCCCCTGGTCGCTATCAGCGCGCAGGGCGGTTTGAACAGGATATACAAGGAATCTCACCAGATAATCGACTTGGTCAGCATGTTCAAGCCTGTCACAAAATGGGCCGAACTCATCCCGAGACCGGAAGCTGTGCCGGAGATGGTTCGGAAGGCGTTCAAGCTTGCGCAGACCGAGCGTCCTGGCGCCGTCTATCTGGCACTGCCGGAAGATGTCGAGAAAATGCCCGTGCCTCCGGGGCATCATCCGCTCGAGATCAATGTCGTGCGCGATACCTCTCCCTCTCGTACCCAGATATCGCGGGCCGCGAAGGTTCTGGAGGCTGCGAAGAGACCTGTCCTGCTTGCGGGACACGGTGCCGTGCGTGGTCACGCTGGCGAGGCGCTGGTTCGTTTCTCCGAACGTCTTCGCATGCCTGTCGCGACGACGTTCATGGGCAAGGGAGTCTTTCCAGACAACCATCCTAACGCGCTCGGTACGATAGGATTCATGGTTCACGATTATGCAAATTTTGGCTTTGACCAGGCCGATGTGATTCTAAGTGTCGGGTATGACATGCAAGAGTTTGATCCTGTAAAGATCAATCCGAAGGGTGACAAGCAGATCATCCACATCCACCGCTACCCCGCGCAGGTTGATGCTCACTATCATCTCGCCGTCGGTATCCAGGGTGACGTTTCAGAATCACTTGACGCCTTAGCGCGAGAGACTGAACTCAAGCCAGCGTCGAATCCAACGGGTCAGAAGATTCGTCGTTTGTTACAGGATGAGCTTGAGATGGGAAGAAGCGACAACTCCTATCCAGTCAAGCCCCAGCGCATCGTCGCCGATATTCGGGCAGCGATGAGCGAGAAGGACATCGTGCTGGTCGATACGGGTGCGGTGAAAATGTGGATGGCCCGCTTGTACCCGACCTATCAGCCGAACACTTGCATCGTCTCCAACGGTCTATCAACCATGGCCTTCGCATTGCCAGGAGCAATTGCTGCGAAGCTTGCCTTCCCAGACCGTAAGGTTCTGGCTGTTGCTGGGGACGCTGGCTTCTTGATGAACTCGATGGAGCTTGAAACCGCTGTAAGGGAGGAGATACCGGTTGTCGTGTTGATCTGGGTTGACGGGTCATATGGTATGATCAAGTGGGAGATGGACTTAGAGCTAGGGCACCACTCGCATGTCGACTTTGGCAATCCAGACTTTGTCAAATTCGCCGAGAGCTTCGGAGCCAGAGGCTACCAGATAACACGAGCAGGAGATCTACTTCCCACGCTGAAGCGTGCACTAGCCGATAATGGCGTCTCGGTCATCGCCTGCCCCGTCGACTATGCACAGAACACAGTGCTAACGAACAAGCTGGGAGAACTCACAGAACCCATGTAGTAACGAAAGTTTTCAGACTGCTGTGTCTGTGATCTTGCCGCAGGCAGTACACTTCCACCTACCCTGGACCTTGACCTTCTCGTCGCAACCGAATAGGCCACACTGGGGAGGCTTGACCTCTGCGACAATCGCATTCCACTTTTCCCAGTGCTCGAGCCACTTCTGCCAGCTCACTTTTTCCGGTTGGGAGGGTGGCCGTTTTTTCAAGTCGTTCCGACGAAGCTTATTCGGGGAATTCACAGATAGAGGAACGATTCTCGGATGCTAAGGTTTTTCCTATTTCCTAACGGTGATAGATTCTTAGTGATTGAGCTGGCGGAAGGGTCTTAGCTACCCTCAGATGGTAGTTTGAGTGGTTCTCCCATCCGGGTTATCTGGCCGCGATCGAAGGCGCGGAGGACGCCCTGGTGGCCGCGAGCGGAATGGCGGCAATCTCTACCACACTACTCACATTCCTCCATAACGGGGATCATCTGCTAATCCAGAACTGCTTGTACGGTGGGACCCACGATTTTGTCACGAAGGATCTCCACACGTTCGGTATATCCTATGATTTCATCGATGGCAATGATCCCGAGTCTTGGGAAAGGAAGCGACGGCCCAACACGAAGGCAATCTATGTCGAGACGATGACGAATCCGATGCTGGAGGTAGCGGACCACAAAGCAGTTGTCGAATTCGCAAAGGCCCACGGACTCATCTCCATGATCGACAACACATTCGCCAGCCCGATCAACTTCCGCCCCATCGAACACGGGTTCGACCTCTCACTCCACAG
>VBBE01000042.1 GCA_005884605.1 Candidatus Bathyarchaeota archaeon | reverse complement strand
ACGCACCGTCAGTGGATCCATGTTCACGTGGGGACAAGGTCAGATGGGATTCAGATTTTCACTGGTCAATTATGACCTCTGGCAGGCACATTCAGTAGACTCGATCTCTCTCCGGACACAGGGTTTTGTCCTCTATGCGCCTCCAACCCCTATTTCGGTAGCGGCCCTCGGAGGGGTTGCCCTATCGATGCGGCTTCAAGCTCCAGACTTCAACTACTACGGACCCGTCACCATAGAAATCCGAACCTCGTAAGGGTCGCTGAGTCTATTTCGCACGGGTCGGCAGTAGTTCGAGGTATGAGTGTGTTAGGATTTTTGTGACGCTTACGAGGTCGCTTATGCGTACGTGTTCGTCTATTCCGTGAATGTTGCTGTCCTGTCGTGTTGCACCCAGCACGGCTACGGGTATGCCTAGTTGGCTGACAACTGCCATATCAGTTGACCCCTGACTTCCCGCGGGCGGTGTGTCTCGTCCGAGAACTTTTCTCGCTTGTTTCCTGACAACCCTGACAAGCTTGTGGTTGGGAGGCGTGATCATAGGATCGTATCCAAGAATCTTCTTCATCGAGACCTTTGCCGTACTCTCTTTTGCGAACTCTCTCAAGACCCTGCCGATCTCCTTCTCGACCTCTGCGGCTCTTTCTTCTGGTATGAATCGTCTGTCGACTAGTATCTCGCATGTGTCTGGTATGATGTTGCCTTTCAGGCCGCCTTTGATCATATTCACGTAGAGGCCTGGCCGCATCTTCTTCGTCCCATACAACGGCTCCGCCGGAATCTTCGACCTCCTCATCCCAATCTCCTGACCCAGAACCTTCAATTTCTCAATCAACGCAGCAGCCTCTTCAATCGCGTTGATACCCGTCCATCCCCGTCCCGAGTGCGCCGCCTCACCCTTGACCGTGATGACAAACTCGGAATCACCAAGACTCGCGACATGCAACACCTCTATGCCACTATCGGTGGAAATGCAATATTCAATGTCCTTCGTTATCACATGTTTATCCACCAGATGGTTGACGCCGGTGTACCCTCCCACCTCCTCGTCCGTGGTAAAAGTTGGAATAATCGATCCACCAAACTTCACGCCAGTCTCGACCAACGCCTTCAACGAAAAGATCGTACACGCGTCCGACCCTTTCATGTCAGCCGCTCCCCGTCCATAGATCTGACCATTCCTAATAGTGGGTTTGAATGGGTCGTTAGTCCATCCTGACGGGTCAGCCGGGACAACATCCACATGCCCATTGAGAAGAATCTTAGGACCGTCACCTTCGCCCTTGAGAGTCGCGTACGTATTCGGCCGGGGACCCTTAAGCCCGACCTCAGGGCTAACCCGTCTTTTGATCGTGCCCTCGGAAATATGGCTCACAGAAGGCGTAACACCCAGCTCTTTGAGCTCGCCAGCAAGAACCTGCGAGATCTTCGGATAGTTCAGACCTGGAGGAACAGTAGTATCGATACTGACAAGACGACAGGTAAGATCAACTAGATCCTTCTTGTGAGCGTCAATCCAACGGTCAACCTGTCGAATCTCAGCTTGAGAGGGCAAGAGATACCGGTTGGGATTGGGCCCCCACTCGTTAATTGTTCTTTCGGAGTCTCAGCGGCAATACGCTTAATTCTCGGCCCTGCTGTTCTCTATAGAACAGGGGCGAAGTATGGGCTCCTTGGAAATCGCTCTCGACGGCGTGCCTATCCTAGTCTTGGTTGGTTGCATCGTCTGGATCGTGAGATTCAACATTTCTCAGCAGAAAGGGGAGAGATTGACCCTAAAATGGAAGGACATGGACCCGCTTAGGAAGGCTGTGGCAGCTCTGATATTTGTCTGGATTTGTCTTAACCTATACTTAACGGTCGGAAACGAACTCGCCTTTCTCAACGTCGTGGTTCTCCCGCTCGGCTCTGTTTATTCCATCTACGGACCTATTCTGAGCTGGGCATCAGCCTTGAGCATAGTAGGACTGGCCGTCTTACTTTCAGTTAGGTTTCCCAGACGATCGGTTGTCGCTTGACTTCCTTCTCTTTCAAATAGGCATCTTTTTCCTGCCAAAATCACAACTCGGCTACTCACCCCCTACTCCTGGAGAAGTCTGACAATCATCACGAGACTCTCAACTTGGTCGTTAAGTATCGCTACTCGCTTAGCCCATCTATTCTCCAAAGAGGGTCGACGCCACGGTCGAGATATCAATCGAGAACCTAACGAAGCACTATGGAACCCTCGTGGCTCTGGACAATGTCTCGCTCAAGATAGGTTCAGGCGAGGTCTTCGGGCTTCTCGGACCAAACGGCGCCGGTAAGAGTAGTCTTCTAAAGATCTTGGTCGGGATACTCAGGCCAACCAGTGGGACAATTCGACTAGGCGAGTATGACATTGTGGTGGACCCGGAGAAGGCGAAAAAACTGATCGGGTACTTGCCGGAGAATCCCATCCTCTACACCGGTCTAACAACTTTAGAGTTCCTCCAGTTTGTTGGGAAAATTCGAGGAGTCGCAGATGATCTTCTCGACCAGGAGATTCTTGAATCTCTGAAGAGCTTCACGTTGGAGGAGAAGCGTAACAGTCTGGTCGGCAGCTTGTCGAAAGGGATGAAGCAGAAGGTGGCGTTGATCGCTACCAGTCTCCACCCCCCCAAGTTCTAGTCTTGGATGAGCCTTTGACGGCTTTGGACCCGAAGACCCGGGTCTCCGTGAAGGACTGGATCAGCGGTCAGACTAAAAGAGGTGTTATCACGATCCTGTCGACTCATGACTTGGATGTTGCTCAGACACATGCGGGGAGGATTGCGATCATCGACCACGGAAAAATTGTGGCAGTGGGAGACGTCGAGAGTCTCCGAAAAATGGCGAATACAGCGAGTGATGCGAGATTGGAGGACGTGTTTCTACAATTGATCGAGGAAAAGGGCGAGGCGCCGACCAGGCACTGAGCGTCCCCGGCCCACTAGGGACCATTGGCACTCTCATGCGATATTGGGTCAAAGGACGATTCACAAGAGCGACGATTCTAGGCCTAGTCACCGGTGAATTTTTTTCGATTATCTTCATTCTCTTCGGCAGCTCCACCTATCTCTCCTTCTCCAACCGAGTTGGCTTATCGACAGGTCTCTCGGAAGTGGCTCTGAGCCTTTTCCTCGCATTGTTTCTTGTCGGTTTGATTCAGAGCGGTTTCAATGGGAGCGGGCTGCCTGTGAGTGCAGGCGATGTGGATTACGTATTCACATCTCCCGTACCGCCTCGTGAGGTCTTCGCCGCCAAGGTCCTGCTAAACTCGCTCACCACGGTTCTGTTCGGATTTCCGCCGATCATCGTGTTATACTTGCGATTTTCTGCGTACTACCACACTTCATGGTCTGCCGCTGTCTTGGCCGGACTCGTGACCCTCGTCTTTCTCGTAATCGGACTCTTGCTAAGCGCCGACATTACACTCTCACTCGGGCATGGACTTGGCGAGAGGAAGAAGATGTGGAGGAACCTCTTCATTGTGCTCGTCATGGTTGTCAGCCTGCTCCCCATCACTCTGCTCATTCCCGGAATCCCAACGGGAATAGCTGAGGTCACCCGGGTCCTACCGAACGGACTCTCAGCGGCTGTGAGTGTTGGCCTTGTCAGCGGGACTGCGGGAGGGCTAACGTATCTTGCGGATCTTCTGCTATTGTTTGCCTGGCTCGGCGGAGTTCTGCTTTTTGGCGTGAGAATGTCGCGCGGACACTTCTACGACCTCCTCGAAGTGTCATCCGCGACCGGCGAAAAATTTGATCGTTCCAACCAGGTTTCTCGGCTGGACCCGAAGGGAAAGTCCATCTGGTCTATCGTGAGACTCAAGGAGAAGATCCTGAGCAGCCGGACCCGGGAGGCGAGAGCGCAGCTCATCAGCGCTATCTTTCTCGCAGGCTTCATGATCATCTACGCTCTATCAGGCTCTTTCCAGTCGTCGCCGACCCCGTTCCTCTTCATGCTGTTCATAATCGGATCCTTCGGCTCCGGAACCGCTTCGAGATGGATTGAGAAAGAGCGGCTCTGGATTCTGAAATCGTCTCCAGTAAGCATGCGGAGATACGTGAAAGAAGTATATCGCGCTCGGGCCGCGCCCCTACTCCTATACCTCGCCCCAGTGGTCATAGCAGTCGGCGTCCCATTAATCCTAGGAGGCCTTTCTCAGCCATCCCTATTGTTAGGGGTGATCCTCGCGCTGCCAGGAGCACTAGAGATTGCTAGTATCACCATGGCAGGAGGGATGTTCTTTGCATCGAAGTATGGACAGAGCTCAACCGACGACATCCTCTCATCTCAGGCACAAGAACTGGCGGACATTCGAAGATTCCTCTTCCAAACAATCATCAACCTCGTGATGGTCTCCCCTGTGATCTTGCTGGTCTTCGTCTCGGAAACGCTCGTGGCCATACTTGGGCCAAGCTACCTCACAATCCTTGCACTTGGACTCGTAGCAATCTCAATCATCTTCACCGGTCTCTCGATCAACTTTCTCCTGAACAAGGCCGGAGACGCGGTCACTAGGAGAGAAGACCTGTAGCTCGTTTCCAAATCATGAACCGCTACCTTGTGCTAATCTATCTATTGGGAGTGCCAGCCTCTCGCTATCAACGTATGCCAGAATCCTCTCATGGCTATCTGCGAATTGTCAGAAACCGTTTTATCGCGCGAGAAGCCGCCCTCGTCGAGGATTCGAAACTTGCAGGTTGTCACTTCTAGAGGGAGATTCGATATTACTGAAACAGCGGTCAAGGAACTGAAGGGAAACATCCGAGGAGAGCTTCTCACATCCGACTCTCCTGGGTATGACAAGGGGCGAACAATCTGGAACGCCATGATAGACAAACGGCCGGCGCTCATTGCACGATGTGCCGGAGCTGCCGATGTAATACATGCCGTGGATTTTGCTAGAAAGAACGACTTACTAGTCTCCATACGCGGTGGCGGCCATAACATCGCCGGCAACGCGGTATGCGACGGAGGACTAGTGATCGACCTCTCGCCGATGAAATCGGTGCGGGTAGATCTGAAAGAGCGGCGCGCATTTGTTGAGCCAGGAGCGACTCTTGCGGACTTCGATCACGACGCCCAGGTCTTTGGGCTAGCCACGCCCCTGGGAATAAACTCGACTACGGGCGTGGCCGGGCTCACCCTCGGCGGCGGTTTTGGCTGGCTCAGTCGAAAATACGGAATGTCAGTGGACAACCTCGTATCAGCGGACGTGGTGACAGCCGACGGAAAGCTGGTCCGAGCAAGTGCCAGTGAGAATCCGGACCTGTTCTGGGCCATCCGCGGTGGCGGCGGGAACTTTGGCATCGTCACCTCCTTCGAGTTCCAATTGCATCCCGTTGGTCCTACCGTGTTCAGCGGATTGATTGTTTTCCCCTTCGACGAAGCCAAGACGGTCTTGAAGAAATACCGAGAGTTCGTCGAACACATGCCGGACGACCTGAGCATTTGGGTAGTCTTGAGAAAGGCGCCTCCCTTGCCATTTCTGCCAGCTGAAGTCCACGGAAGAGAAATCGTCGTGTTCGCCATCTTTTATGCTGGAGATGCAGCGAAGGGCGAGAAATTGATCGCTCCCATTCGGAGCTTCGCAAAGGTCCTTGGTGAACATGTGGGGTCTCAGCCCTATGTGATGTGGCAGCGCGCCTTTGACCCCCTTCTCACCCCCGGCTTCCGAAACTACTGGAAGTCGCACAATTTTTCGACCTTGAACGATTCGGCCCTCGACTCCATGATCGAGTACGCGGGCAAGCTTCCATCACCCCATTGCGAGATCTTCATCGGACTCGTAGGGGGTCAGGCTTCGCGGGTTGCAGCGGACGAGACAGCCTATTCCCAGCGAGACGCCAAGTTCGTGATGAACGTCCACGGCCGATGGGAGACACCGAACGAGGACCAAAAGTGCACTTCCTGGGCCAGGGCATTCTTCAAAGCGTCCGCACCGTATTCCACAGGTGGGGTCTACGTGAACTTCATGACGGCGGAGGAGACCGACCGAATCCAGGCCGCCTACAAGCCAGCAGTATGGAAACGTCTCGTAGAAGTCAAAAACAAGTGGGATCCGAAAAACCTCTTTCACATGAACCAGAACATTAAGCCGTCAGTCTAAGAGCGACCGCCCAGAGAAGACTGTTCCATTCGGTGCCATGATCTCGAAGCTTGAAGGAGCAGGCTTCCTCGTCACAAGCATTTTCCTACTTACAATAATATTGTAGGTCAAGAATAATCGGGATCAGCGAGCTGCCCAAGTTCTCAGCTACCGAGCATACTTTATGTCTCGATTGCTGGCCCGGTCGTTCCGCCATTGTCGGACGTATCATATCGGAAAGCAAAAGTGGAGGATTTTCCGGGAATTCTCAATCTGATCAGACGCTCGTTTGACTGTGTCTTGCGAGAGCATGGATTCTTCGACTCCTCGCCGTTCGCCTCCCCTAAATTGCCGGCTATTCCTCAGCAAGGTTTTCCCTGGTTCGAAATGGGCCTGAAAGAGGATGGCGAGGGGTTCTGGGTAGCTGAAGTGGAGGGGAAATTGGCGGGACTAACGTTGAGCTGGGTCCGAGGATCATTATGGTATCTCGCGCATTTGTTCGTCTCGCCCGAGTATCAGGGTCTCAACATTGGACAGAATCTGATGGATAGGACGATGAAACACCACAAGGGTTCCACGATCACCAATCGGGCCCTGGCGACCTTCGCCTACAACCCTGTTTCTATCTCCCTGTACGCGCGTTATGGAATCTATCCTCGCGAACCACTCTACTGGATGGAAGGTCCCAGTCAACAGGTGAAGACTGGTGCCTCGACTAAATTGAGAAACGAGAGAATGGTCGACTTCGAAAAGGCAAGAAGTATTCTCACCCGGATCGACGAGCTCAGTCTCGGGTATCCTCGCGAGAAAAACCACGAGTTTCTCTTCGGCCTTCCCACGGTTCGATGCTACGTGTTTTCCACGGGCGACAAACCGGCCGGATACGCGTACGTCTGGCAGAATGGAAGGGTAGGCCCACTGGCGACCGTATCGCATGAAACTTTTCAGGATGTTTTGAGATCCACCTTCAGGCTGGCCGCCACTGAAGGAGCTACGAATGTAGGTATCGCCGCGACAGGCTCGAATGAACAGGTCATGCAGGTGGCACTGGAACAGAAGATGAGAATACTGGACAACTACCTCTTTATGTCCTCAAAGCCCTTCCCTAACTTCTCCAACTACGTATTGTACCCTACAGGCGCAATGCTCTAGATACAGGGTATCCGCACAAACCTTGGACGATCTTCTCAACAATCTGGTCGGCCGCTGGTCTCTGACCGGAAAGATGAGCGACACCGCCCTCTACCAGGAGGTCAACGCAAAATGGGTTCTGCGAGAATTGTTCGTAGAGATGCTTTTCTCCCCCCTAAGAGTTGGCGAGGGAAGAAACCCGGACTATGAAGCCCTCTATCTCATCGGAGACGACAAGAAGACCGGCGAATACGTTCTGCATCTGTTTGACACGTTCGGAGTAACCTCAAAACCAGTTCCAGGAACTGGAGTTCGTAAAGAAAACTCTGTTCGGTTTAGATTCGACTATACAGTTGGACCATGGTTCAACACGTTCACCTGGGATCCCGCACGCAGATCTTGGAAAAACATCATAACGTATGAACAGAAAGATGGAGCGAGGGAACCTTCGCGGTGAAAGAACTCTCGCCTATCCTGTGAATCTTCCGAACAAGAATCATGTTAATTCAGCAGTCTGCGCATCCGGTCCTCAGGGGTTCGAAGATTGTTTCGCCGCAGTGTTCGCAGACAAGAATTTTTCCGATGAACTCGTTGTCGGAACGATACCTTGTTTCATGAGTCGTAGGAGTACTGCACGTCCGACAGAACAGCTGAGGCTCAAGACCACGGTCCATGAAGCTTGATCATTATTGCGGACGAGAATAAACAAGAGAGTAAAAGAAATCCAATGTCCAGTTGGTCATACTCCTGAGTGTAACTCGGGAGCTAGGCTTCGACGAGTACTCTGAAGCCTCCGTAGACCATACGTTTCATGTCAAAGGGCATTTGCCCGGGCTGTGCATCTTTCATGAACGGATCCTTCATCACCTTCGCATTGACCATGTCCCGGTGCTTACGATCCTTGAACACGATATAGGAGAAAACGACTGTCTCGCTGGGCTTGGCCTTTACTGTTCTGGGAAACTTGATCCCGGCCCATTTCGAGCTGAGATCGTTGCCGACAGCCTCGACATAGTCAAGTGCACCATGTTTCCGCCAGACTCGCGCCGCCTTCTCAGCCAGACGTTTGTACGCTCGGATCTTCTTTTTGGGAACAGCCAAAACAAACCCATCAACGTAGCCTCGCATGACATAATTCTCAGTCGCAAGTATAGATATGATTTTTTGCGGCTCTAAGGCTAGAGTGGGATTTCTTTTCCGTTGACGAATAGCTTGTCGGTAACTTTCATGGCCTTCACAATAGTTGCGTGCATTGGGCATCCCTTGTGAGCGCGCCTGGTCACCTCGACGACCTTCTCAACCGAGTCTTTCGTGGCTACCTTAGTCTCGACTGTCACGTCCTTGAACGATGGTTCCGCTCCACCAATACCGTACTGTCCCCTCCGATCCCAGTGCCCCCTCACCGAGGTTTCCAGCGAGTCAAACTGTAGATTGAGGAGTGCTGCGTGCCGGGTGAACATCACGTTCTCACAGAACCCTACAGCCGACATGAAAAACTCAAGCGGCGTCGCGGCCTTATCCGTCCCTCCGACAGGCACGGGTTCATCGCATCCCAAGGTGAACTTGCCAACCTTCGCTTCTTGATACTGTTGCCCGACAAGTCTAACATCGGCCCTCGATGTCCCAAGCGTCTGCCCAGGCTCCGTCGCCTCCCCCAGTTTGCGAATCATGTCTTCGACTATACCACGAAAATTCGTAGTTTGTTCCATGTGAATCGGGAGCTATCCCCGCGGTAATTTGCTGTTAAGCCTGTTCCGTCACCAAAAATGAGGTCTAACGGTGTCTCGCCATTTTCTATCTTCCTTGTAGTATTCCCCCTTGTTCTCTGAACTCTTGGGCGCCTGGACCCGCGAAGATGTAGATTCCCAGTCTTCGGTAGTTCTTCCGGATCCAGCTATCAATTGACCCGAACCAGTTCCTGAACTCGGCAGGCTTCTTAGCCAGATCTTTTCTCTCATCATCAATATAGTTCATATCGGCCTGTATTCCGCCCGGCAGCATTACTTGCGAGACCATCCATGAACGCCAGAACTCGATAACCGGCGACTGAAACCCGTCAACGACATAGACTCCCTTCTCTGGGACATGCTCCGTGACAAGAGGTATCTCCGAGCCAGCGTATTGCAACCAAAACCTCCGAGTCGACTCGTCTTGTGATGGTTCAGGGAAAATGTCTACAGGGGTAAAATCTGAGCTGGGAGAGGTGCCAGGCAGAATCAGCAAGTTGCCGATTGATCGCACATATTCTAGGAACTGATCCTCGTCCTCCCTGGACATGTAGAGAACAAGCAGTTTTGGCAAGGTTAGGGTTCCTCTTGGAACAAGTGATAGCTCGGGATTGACCGTTCTACCTCCAGAGTTAGGCCTAGCCTAGTTTCTCCTGTGGAGCCACCTATGGTCGGGTCGTTCAAAACTCTTGATTCATATGCCATGGGACCCATAAGCTCGATGGGAAAAAGGCATGAAGCCAAAAATCCTCGTTCTGCTAGCGATCACATTAGTCGCTGTAGCATCGCCAGCAATGATAGCGCTAGCGGCAAGCGCAAGCCAAGGAGCCGTTCACGCCAACCATACACCTGGAACAGCGCAATGCACTTTCACCCATCCAACCTCACTTCCAAGCCAAGCCTCAGACAACGCCAGAGACGCACTTGCTGACCGGTCATCTCATTGTCCTCCAACGCACCCCACAGAGTGACCGTCAGCAACCCTTCTTCGATAGCTTGACCGCTCTCTTTCCCAAACTTTTTCTTGCTTCTCGACTCCAATCATTCTAGAGGTTTGCGGATTGTGTCTCGCTTCTCTTGTCGAATCTGACTCTTCTCAGTCGGTTGGGACCCCACCATGCTCTCTGGCCTAGCACTGACATTATCGCGGGGACGAGATAGGTGCGGACCACCATCGCATCTAGCACCACCGCCAGAGCGATCGCGAAGCCGAAGCCTTCGAGAAGACGATTAGAAGATAACAACAGCGAACCTAGTGCTCCAGCAAGAATCAGTGCTAGAGCGGTTATGATTCCGCCGGTTCGGTCGACAGCATCAACTACGGCCTGGCGAGTCTCTTTGCCCTTCTGGGCTTCTTCCCTGATCCGGGTGAGGATGAAGATGTTGTAGTCCATGCCGATTCCATAGAGAAGCAGAAAAAGTACGAGTGGTATGATGAAGAGAACACCTGATTGGAGTACGTTGTTGAAGAAGAAAAGAGTGGCTGCATAGGCCCAAGTTATACTCAGCCCGATCGAGAGAATCCCGGTTATCGCGAGAGGATAAGACCCCAATACAACCAGCAACACTAGGAATATGGCCGCGACCGTCAGTATTCTCATCGTAGTGAACTGGCTGACCGTTTCATTGGAGAAATCGAGCGTGGACGCGGAGACACCCCCAACTAGTATTGTGTCTTGAGCGAGTGAAGCGTCTGATCTCTGAACGCTCGTAACTAGCCTCCGAATTTGGTTAACTGTATCGAGAGACTTCGGCGTGAAGGGTTCCTCGACAAACAGAACAGTCACCAAGGCTGTCCGATGATCTCTTCCGATATTTCCGAGGATTGCAAGCCTTTGTTGAGGTGTCAGCCCTGTCATATTAGTCGCGTCCACAGGAACGCCGTCCGGTCGAGTGGGTCCTGTAACTCTCTCTACGTTGGACAAGCTGGAAATATTCCAGCTTAGGTTTTCCAGATTAGCCTGTGCACCTTGCGTGAGGTTGCCATTCGTGAGAATCGATGCAGGAAACTGTACGAGCACCTGCGTAGGGCCTATCTGGCCTGCGCCGAAGCTCTTTTCCAAGACAGCGAGACCATCGACGCTCTCTGCGTGTGTCAGACCTGCGGTAAAGTCGTACGAAGTGGCTCCAGTAAGCGATATGTAGATTGCGGGGATTGAGATAAGCACGGTGAGTCCCAAGACGAGGAACGGTCGCTTGACGCTGAAGCTTGCAGCCCGTCGGAAATATCCAGGTCTCTCGCTTCTCTTCTTCCGTGCCTTGATTGCATAGTTCTCGAATCTTCTGCCAGATCTAGGCCAGAATACTCTATCCCCCGCGATGAGGATGAATGATGGAATCAGCGTGAGACTTACTAGTAGAGCGATTAGGACGCCGAAGCCAAGGCCGACGCCGATGGACCGCAGCAGGGTAAAACTGCTTATCGTCATAGCTCCGAAGGCGATAATGACCGTGGTCGCACTGGTAGAGATGCTCTCCCCTGACCAAGTGACTGATGTCTGGACCGCCTGGGCCTTGTCGTGGCCCTCGACGCGCTCCTCCCGGTAGCGGGCCATCAAGAAGATGGAATAATCGGTTCCGACTCCGAGCATTATGGCGAACAGGAATGTGGTGGTCGTGTCCTGAATGGGAATGATGTATTTGCCGATGAGGTACAGCCCCCCTTCTGTAATCAATAGTGCCATTCCAACGATGGTCAGCGGGACGAAGGGTGTGGCGATCGCAAAGAAGAACAGTCCCGCCAGAATGAGTATGGCACCTATCGTGACGGGTTCGATGAGACCGAGATCCCTTTGGCTTCCCAAAGAAGAGTCCGCGGTGGTCGCCAGATCCCCAGTAACGTATGTCTGCGAGGGTCCTCCATCGCTGGCTTTCAATTGAGAGATGATATTCCTCATAGTCACTACATTCTTCAAGATCGGGTCGGAGTTCGCCAAGCCGAATGAGCCCGGGGATTTCGAGAAGCTCACTAGAACGATCATGACTTTGTTGTCGGGGCTGATGAAATTCTGGAGAATCCCCTGTGGGATTCGTACTGGATAAGTGGAGAGCGTAAGAGCAGTTAGGTTCTGGTTGGCGCTATATTGTGCAGCTGAATAGCTCTCGCCCTGTTGCAGATAGAATGCGGTGAGGGCTGCTCTCTCCAGGCTGTAGACAGATGTGACGTTCTCGACGCTATTCAGAGCACCCGGCCCTAGAAGTTGTTTTTCTAGGTCAAGAGTGAATCGCTTGGTCGCGTTATCAGTAACATCGTTTCCTTGAAGGAGAATTATCGCGCTGGTGTTAGCCTGTGGATGTGGAAACTCTTGAGCCATAAGGCTCTGGGCCCTTGCAGACTCAGAATTGCCAGATTGGCCGCCACCAGTGCTTGAAGTAACAACCTGAGAGAGTTGTTGAGATAAAGGAAGACTTGCCGCAAAGAGCAAAATCCAAAAGATGATTATCAGCTTGTATCTTCTACCTGCGAATGAGCCGATTCTCGCGAACACGGGCAGATGAAGACCTGGGGTCTTAGCTCCTCCAAGCTTCTTCGAAACCAGGTAAGCAGCTCCAGAGGCAAATACTAGAAGGCCGACTGTAATTACGACTGTCGCGCTAAGATTATCAGAGACGTATTGGCGGAGGTAGAAGTTGTTCTGATAATTCAGGATCAGACTCGTAAGCTCGCCGAGCGATATTACAAGCAGGAATACGAGGATTCCTATCCAGCGAGCTTGGGAAGAACCGGTCTTGATCAACACTTGCACACATTGCCGTCGAAGGATGCCGAGGCTGGCTTTCTAGGCTATTTACGCGTGATCATCAAAAATGGCTCTTCCATCCACCAACAGGTACCAATACAGCCCTTGGCCGAATCAGCTGATCCCACGCATGACCCCGCGTGATATTTCAGACATTCAGCGCAAGATTCGGAGTCAAACTACTTAGCACTGAGTTTGAAATCAGTAGGACTGTGTAGTCTTGCCACCAAAAAACAGTGAAGTAGTAGTCACCTCAGCTCGCTTGGCAACAGTCCAGACAGAGCGTCAGAACTGGGCGGTCTACGCCGGACTGGTCCTCACAATGTTCATCTGGGGACTCGCATGGCCAGTTGGCAGACTCCTCGCAACAAACCTCCCGCCCGTCTCCATCGCGGCGATAAGATATGCCATCGTCGTCCCCGTACTATTCGCAATCCTCTGGTTCAGAGAAGGCTCTTTCAAAATCAATCGATCATGGATACCAACGCTCGTCGTAATGGGAATCCTGAACACAACGCTGTACCAGATCTTCTTCCTTTACGGGGTCAAATACGCAGCCGCCAGCGACGACTCTCTCGTCATAGGAATAGGACCCGTACTCATAGCTATCATGGCCAGCCTTATTCTCAAAGAACGACTCACATGGACCAAGATTCTCGGCTTCGCTTCCGGGCTAGCAGGAATCATTACAATCTCCATACTTTCTCCCAACACTCAAGTCCTCAACAGACCGCTAGGCGTGACCCTTGTCTTCGGCGGCGCAACCGCATACGCTCTCTACACCGTCCTACTGAGAAGATTCCTCTCGAAGAACCGCGCAGACAATAATGGACCTCAACAATCCTCTCTATCAATCCTAACATGGATCAGCCTTTTCGGCTGGTTCTTCCTAATCCCCTTCTCGCTTATTGAATCGCCTTGGACGTACACCTGGGACGCTGGCTCGTGGCTTGGAATTCTCTACCTTGCAATACTCTCGACCGTAGTCGGATATTTTCTCTACATAGAGGGTGTCTCGAAGATTGGGGCTGGGAGATCAGCGATCTTCGGCAATCTCGTCCCGGTCTTCGGTGTCCTAACTTCCGTTTTCATCGGTGAAAACCTGAGCCCCTGGACCGCTGTTAGCTTCCTACTCATATTCGCGGGAGTCCTCCTCGTCAACCGGCAAGTGAAGAACTCCGGTTCCTGAGCCCATTTCTAATACCCCTAACCCCGAGAGAGCACAGGGAGCCGTACCTCAATTGGCCCTAGACCTTTCAGCGTCGTCACGGAATGCTGAGAAGCGTCTCTGGATTGCTCTCGTCGTATCATCAGCGATTGTAATTGTAGAGTTCACGGGAGGCTTCTTTGGCCAGAGTCTCGCATTGATCAGCGACTCCGGCCATGTACTAACCGATGTTCTGGCAGTAGGAGTGGGAATTCTTACTCTCCGATTGGGTCGGAAGCGTCATACTGCGAGACGGACCTTTGGATATCATAGAGCAGAGATATTCGCCGCGTTGATCAACGGATCGATCCTCATAGCCGTTGCTTTTCTAATAATCTACGAAGCATATCTAAGACTCCAGCAACCGCCCACCGTCCAAGGCCCGCTAGTTCTAGCAATCGCATCGATCGGCCTTCTGGGAAATCTCAGCATTGCCGGACTGCTGTCCCGATTGGGAGGGGCCAATCTCAATGTTCGAGGAGTGTTCCTCCATACTGTCGGTGATGCCCTATCATCTGTGGCCGTGATCGTCAGCAGCCTCATCGTCATACTCACCGGCTACCAGGGAATAGACTCGCTTGCAGCAGCCATAATCGGAGTTCTCATCATGCTTAGCGCATACCGCCTCGTAAGAGACTCGACAAACATCCTGCTAGAAGCCACTCCCAGACAGATGGATCTAGAAACCATAGCCAAGACAATTAGTAGCGTCAACGGAGTAAGGGGGGTCCACGATCTCCATGTCTGGACGATAACCTCTGGCCTCTATGCTCTAAGTGGGCATATCACAGTGGACACTGACAGCATCAGTGAAAGTTCAACCATAGTGGAGAGGATAGAAGCCAAGCTAAAGGAGTCTTTTGGGATAGAACACGTTACCCTTCAAGTCGAGAAAGAGACACTTGAGAGTATTCAGGAACACGAATCGTCCACGATTTGACCGAATGAGGATCTTTCTACCGATTCCCAGAGCCTTGGGGTCTTGGGACGGCCAGCGCGTTCAACTCGTCAAATGTGATCGCGCCCTCGATTAGGTTCTCGTAGGTTCCTTTCTCAAGCACCTCCTTGGCCGCCCGTTTCAGCAGGCCCATCGCCGCATAAGATGGGCTGGGACCGAAGCTCACGCGAGCGATACCAAGCCTCTGCAGCTCACTAATCGGTGGCAGACTCTTTCTCACCATAACATTGATCGGAAAGTCCAACGCCTTCACAAAGTTCGTGATGGAATCCGCATCCACGAGACCCATCGGGTAGACGCAATCAGCCCCCGCATCCCTATAGGCCGTGGCTCGACGAACTGCCTCCTTTAATCGCGCCCCTTCATCACCCTCAGCAAATCTCAGCGCGTCAGTCCGTGCATTAATTACGAGAGGAATCCCTGTAGTCTCACCTAGCTTTCTGATCGCCTTGAGATTCTCGACCTGTCTCTCAATCGGGTAGAGTTTCTTCGTTGCATGAGTAAAGTCTTCGATGTTTATTCCGACAGCTCCCGTCTTTAGAATCGCCTTGACTGTCACGAGAACCTCTTTTGTGGTCTTTCCAAAGCCGGCGACAACATCAGCGGAGAGCGGAACCGACAAGACTCTGGCAATTCTCCCAACTGCCGAGACAAACTCGGTTCTACCAATCACTTCACCGTCAGGATAGCCTAAGGAGACCAGCATACCGGCGCTGGATGTCGCGATTGCAGGGAACCCTGCATCCTCAAACAAGCGTGCACTCGGAACATCCCATCCGTTCGGAAGAATCAGAATTCGCTTCCCATGGTGGAGCGCGCGAAAATCCTCCGCCTTCTCCTTTTGAGATTTCAAGGGCATCTGGGTTCACTCGTCTGTACTACGTTTGCTTTGTTTCAATGATTCTCTTGCCCTTAACCAGTTCTCCGGGAACCATCCTCAAAGCTTCCGGGTTTAGATTCTCTGGGAAAAGCTCGGGATGTATTATGTGAGCTAGGATCTCAAGCCCATCAACCACTCTGGGACCTGACCTGCTGAAATACGCGGACGCATTGACCGCATAGATTCTGGAGGACTGGAATGCCGGGATCTTCTCCCATCCTTGGTATGATGCCAGCACATGGGCTTCTTCCATGACCTGGTTTGCATCGAACCCGCATGGAGAAAGAACGATAATCTCAGGCCTGTACTCAAAAACTTCTTTCCAACCAATTCTATGGGAAGGCTTGCCAATACGGCCAAGCCCTTCGACCCCTCCAGCGTAATCTACCATCTGAGGAATCCAGTGTCCGCCAGCCCACGGAGGCCGGAGCCATTCCATGAAGAAGACACGCGGTTTATTTTGCACAGTTTGCGTTTTCTCTCTAACCCTGTTTATTCTCTGCAGCATCTGCGCAACAAGTTTCTCAGCTTCTGCCAGCTTGCCTGTCATCCTGCCAACCAGGAGAATATTGTCAACGATCTCCTCCAGATTCGTAGGCTCCAGTGAGACGATCTTTGTATCCGCATCCAATACCCGTGCTGCTTCCTTGACCTTCGTATAGGAAACAGCGCAAACATGGCAGAGTTCCTGCGTCAGAATAATATCCGGCTTCAACTTCTCCAGAAGTTTTTCGTCAATCTCGTAAATGGCGCCGCCGCGTTGCTCAACTTCCCGGTCAACCTCAAGGCTTCGGTGGATCTTTTGGTGAATCGTCGACTTCGTCAAAACGGGCCGGTTAGAAGCCTCAGGAGGATAATCGCACTCGTGGGACACTGCGACAACTTGGTCCGCAAGCCCAAGTGCGAATGCAATCTCTGTGGCGCTGGGAAGTAGCGAGCAGATTCTCATCTTGTGCCTTGCTCGTCCGCTAGATGCAGCGAAAGGATATATTTAACGGGCGGGTAACTTTGCCCGCTCCCTCAACTATGACCAACAACCCTACGGGTTCTGTCCTCGACAGGCGATCCACCAAAGTCATGATTACGACCGTCTTCACAGCTCTGGCACTTGCAACCAATTATGCGCTCATCGGCATACCAAATGTCAAGATCATGGACACGCTGGTATTCATCGCGGCTTTGTTCTTCGGCCTCCGACTCGGAATCGGAGTCGCAGCGTCCGTCTGGCTAGTATACGGATTCGTAAACCCGAACGGCGTGGACACTTTTCTTATGTTGTCATTCCTGATGGTAGGAGAGTGTTTCTACGCTCTCGCTGGTGTAGCCCTCAAGAAGAGCTTCGTGACCAGGGATCTTGTAAAGGGAACGAAGGAGTATCAACGCCTGAGCATCATATTCGGACTCGTCGGGCTACTATCGACCTTTGCTTATGACGCATTAACGAACTTTGGCAGCTGGATTTTCAGAACAGGTTCTCTCTACCAGGATTTTGTCTTCGGCAACATTATCGGGGTCCCGTTTTCGATCGCGCATGAAGCTAGCAATGTCATCTTCTTCGCAACCATCGCTCCCGCCATCATCGTTGCCGCAACGATCCGTGTCGGGTTTCCACGCTTATGGTCGAGACCCTGATAAATTATGGAAACGGGACAAGTCATTGGTTCAATGAGACCGATGTGCGTTCCGATTGGAACTTCTATCAACTAACGAGTTCTGTCGCAAGAGTTCAGGCCACGTATTATCCTTCTGCATCTGAGCACTTGATCACAGGGATAAATGGGGTCCAGAGCAGTGGTCAATATTTCTGGAGCTTATGGGCCGTATGCGAGAATTCCAAGGCATGGTTTGCTACGAATGTCGGTGCCGACGCGATTCACTTTACGACTTATCACACACTTGCCTGGTATTACCAGGCGACGAACTCGCAGGACTCGTCCAAGTGGGACCCGCCTGTTCCCGGAGCCGCAAAAGTGAACGTGTGCTAGGATTCAGGCTTTACCGTCGGCTCTGTCTTGTTCAATGCTCTCTTTCGCTCTACGGCAGACCGTTCCATACCCACCGCCACCGGGCGTTGTCACAGTCAGAACGTCACCACCATTCGCAGGGAGAGTTGTCTTTGAGGACAAACTCGTGATCCTGTTCCCTCGAATAAGTCCATACGTGCCCGGAGATCCCGAATTTCCTCCAAACAATCCGTAGGGGCCACGGCGCTGTCGCTCTCCCATCAATGATATAGTAGATCCTTCAGCCAACACCTCCGTATCTCTCCTGATTCCTAGTCCTCCACGAGATCTTCCTCGTCCACCGGACCCTCGCACTAGCTCGTATCTCCTGACCCTCAGAGGGTAGGCAGATTCTAACGCCTCGACGGGCGTGTTCAGAGTATTCGTCATGTGGCTATGAGTCCCGTCGACACCATCCTTGTTGTACCGTGCGCCGAACCCGCCGGCGATGGTCTCATAATAGGTGAAATACTTCCCAGTACGAGGGTCAACCCCTCCGATGGTCACATTGTTCATCGTTCCTTGACATGCGGCACAGACTCTCTGTGGGATAATACTGGAGAAGGCCTTGAGGGTCACGTCAACGATCCGTGTCGACGTTTCCACATTTCCACCTGCCACTGGTGCTGGTGGCTCTGCCCTAACAATCGTCCCGGATGGTGCTTTGACCTCGATAGGTTTGAAGCAGCCTGCGTTTGCTGGCATCGAAGGATCCGTCACACATCTCACCACGTAATAGACCGCTGAGAGAGTGACGCTGTACACGGCGTTTAAGGGTCCCTGAACTTGCTTTGAAGAACCGGAGAAATCAAACGCGACAGATTCTCGACCAACGGTGACTTTGACCTTGATTGGGATGTCGGTTGTGCCAAACCCATCGTCATCGAGATAGTCAATTGCAGAGGATGATTTTCTCGGCAGCTCACGAATTCTCTTGATCATCAATTCTTCAGAGTAATTGATCAATTGACTCATTCCGGACTCGACAGTGGATACGCTCGATTTTTTCAACAGCTCAACAAGGCGTTTCGCGCCAACAAGATTTGCGGCTCGTTGTGCTCTGAGATCTCCCAATCTCTCATCAGGCGTCCGCACATTCGAAAGCACAAAGTCCAAGATTTGCCGGTTGGGTTTGCCCTTTGACCAAAGTTTGACAGGGGGAATTCGGATACCCTCCTGGTTGACATCTCTCGATAGAGCAGACATGCTCCCTGGCGCAACTCCTCCGACATCAGAATGATGGGCACGGTTTGCTGCAAATCCGACTAATCTGTCCTTGAAGAAGATCGGTGAGACCATCGTAATGTCGGGGAGATGGGTCCCGCCTCGATATGGGTCGTTAAGGATGACATCGTCGCTTTCCGAAAGGTCGTTTTCGAAGTCTTTCAGAACGGCCAGCACCGAGTAGGGCATCGCGCCGAGATGAACCGGTATGTGCTCCGCCTGGGCTACTAGTTGCCCCGAGGCATCGAAAAGGGCACAGGAGAAATCTCTCCTCTCTTTGATGTTGGGAGAGAAGCTCGATTTGCGAAGAACGACCCCCATTTCTTCTGCGATCGAGATGAGCGAGTTCTTGAGAATCTCAAACGAAACAGGGTCAAGCAATTCCGATCTTTCTCCACATTAGACCCCTAGCGATGTCTCTTGGGTTTCCATAGCAGTTGGTATGCCCGGTGTATTTTGTCTGCTGATTTGTCAAGTTCCTTTCGGGAGGGTCTGGAGCTATGGCCGGCTGATATCCGGAATTTGTCTCCTTGGAATCTTGGGATCACGTGCATGTGGAGGTGAAGGATCTCTTGTTGCGGTTCTCCATCTGCCAGGAAAAGGTTGATTCCTTCACATCTTAAGCCCGACTTGCGGATGGCATGTGCTACGCGCATGGTGATCTTGAAAAGATACATGCCCATTTTATCCTCCATACTCGCTAGAGCTGGAAAGTGTTTCTTCGTGATAACTAGAACATGACCCGGGTTTGCTGGGGCAATCGTCATCAACGCCATGGTCTTCTTGTCCTCATACACCACACTCGCCGGTGCTCTGCCGCTCACTATTTTGCAGAATATGCAATTCTTCATGGGCTGAAAACCTGATTTATTGGCTCTGGCGGCATCGAGCTTATATGGCGCCGAAGCGTGGAGCGGGTAACTTTGCCCGCTCCCAAACACGCGCTAAAAACCGCAATCGGGGTCGTTATTCTCTTGGTCCTCAGCACCTTCATGCCCGCACACTTTGCGAGTGGGACAACGACATCTCAAGCGTCTGCCATAAGATCCTCTCTGAACTGGTTGTCCAATAATGAGAAAACAGATGGGTCTTTCGAGAGCTTTCCTCAAATCCCAACGCCCGGTGCGGCGCTTGCACTTTGGTTAAACGACTCTCAATCCGCCCAAGCTGCAAAGTCTTTCACATGGCTTGCTTCCCAGCTTGACAACTCGTCAAGCTATGCGTGGGGAGAGGCGGACGTTCCGGGAGAGATGTTGTACACCTTGGGTGCATCGAACAATGTTGGATTGCTTAACAATTTCGCGTTTGTTTCGTCTGAGCTTGGAGTATACCAGCAACAGGGTAGCGGGTTCATTGGTTACTATGCCCAGTTACCGGATGGTAGCTATGCACAGGTCGCTACAAGCGTCGATACGGCGATGGCGCTTTGGGGCATGTTCAAGGCTAACTCTCCGATCTCCCATGATAATCGAACGTTTGCACTCAACTATCTTCTGTCACTTCAGAACGTTGATGGAAGCTTCAATCTGACAAAAACAATCCCCCAGAGTTCTACAGATGCCCTCGGACCGGAGCCGATCAGCGTGACCGCACTCGTGCTCTTGGCGCTGAGATATGCGGGGAAGTACACCGCAGACGACAATCGTGTGTCGAAAGCCTTGGACTTTCTCGCCAAAACGATATCCAAGAACTTTACAACCACTGGGGATCACAAGGGTCACGTCTACGGCGCTGCTTTGTCTGCATTGGCCTTTCAGGCATACGGCCGAACTGTTCAAGCACTAGCCTCAGTTGCCTTCACCCTGACCCAGCAAAATTCCGATGGCAGTTTTCTGGATGCTGCCCGAGGATCTTCTCAAAAGACTCTTGATACCGGCTGGGTAGCTATCGCGTTGGAGCAGGTTCAACCGGGTCCGTTGTTCAGTTCTTTTCTGTCTCCGATAGTATTTGTCGGGATAATTGTCGCTGTAGGGGTCGCCGCAGTTGTTGCTATCCTGGCTGTCTTTCTGGTGATGAGGAGGCGTGGGATCAATCAAACAGTCGCTTCTGGAGCAGTCCTTACCGTTCTTACCTATTAGAGTAGAAAACAGGAATTGGAAAAATCGCCTATTATCAGCCCTGATCTCGAATCTGGAACGTGCCTAGAAGTTCTCCAGCAAATTGTTCGGGAAAAGGCCTAGATTTCCAGCATTGGACTTTTTCATCAAAGCCCAGATCACGCCCTGAATCGCAAAATTCGCCCGCTGTAATTGCCACACAGAAATTTCCCATGTCAAAAGGAGGATGGGGATAAGAGCAGAGCACCTCGCGACGCAAGAGTGGTTGAGGAAGAACTCTCGCGCCTCTGACTTCCATAAGAAATCATTGCGACCTTGGCTCCGAGCTTTCCTTCGATCCAGAGTCCGGGACGTTTCTGTAGAAGGCTTTCACATACGGTCTTGTAAGATAGATAATCGCGATGATAGATGTCGGAAACTCGATACCGTTCCCAGTGAGCAATCCAGAAAGCAGTTCAGGACTCGCACCCAGCGAGGATGCATCCAAGAAAATCGAAGATATGCTCGTTGCAATTCCAAGACTCCAAGCCCAACTCTTGCCTGTCCGGAGAACCAGCCCCGACAGAATCTTGAGAGAGCCGAGAGCCAACGCCACGAACGCTAGAATCAAAAGTATTGTTGAGATTAGTCCAACAGTTCCGGCCGGGAAGCCTATTCCTGCAAAGTCGGATGTATTGAGGACTGGCGGAAAGAGGATGTTTCCGACTCCGGCAAGTATGAGGTTTGCTCCACCGAGAATGGACAAGGCCGCGATGAAGGAGACACCTCTAGGCATCCTACCTTCAAGAACAGTGTCGTGCTTCACTAACACCTCTCTCAGAATAACGACGATTCCGACAAGCGCGAGAGGCGTTCCAAAACTCAACGACCCGAAAGCAAAGAGAATGAGAGAGAATCCTGTAACGAACACGCCCAGAAGGGCCAGCCCTTCACGGGTCATCAGATACGACACCTCCCTCCACAGCAGGCTGCGATACCTAATGACCAACAGAAGCAGTATGCTAGCCGAAATGGCTCCGATGAAGAAATCATAGGTCAGCTCAGACTGATAGTTGCCGAGGGTAAGTAGGAGTCCAACCTCGTCACCAATGAACCCTGCCCCGAGACCATACATCACCGCGTAGGCTCGGTCTAGCCGCTCACTCTTCCAAGTGATCGCAAGCCAGCCCGCAATCCCCATCAAAGCTATCCCATACCAGAAATGGTGGAAGTGAATTCCCTGCTGCTGAATCACAATATTCGGATTGAGTGTCGCGAAAAGCCGTGACCCGAAGAAACTGATTATGAACGATAATAGACCGATGAAGGAAAGGGCCGGACGAAAGGTGCCTATGTGAAACCTTTGGAGCATTGGAATCTGCGAGAATTAGTTTTGCAATTATAGGGTTTAGGACGCGGAAGCGTCGAAGCTCCTCATCCGTTCACTGCAGTTTCTGGGCCGTCGTCAAGATCTGTTGCCGTAGATAATTTCGTCACGTTCTTCGATAAGGGTACACTGAGGTCCTGCTGTTCACCCAGCTGGAAATTGTCCAGCTCATCAAAGTTGAAGGGGACCTGACCGTTGATGTACATCTTCATCTGCTCAACGCACTTCTGCACCTCAGCATCCGGTGTCTGTGCCATCTCCTTCTTCAACAAGACAACCATGGCATTCCAATACACTCGCTCCATCGCCGTCAACGAGGCGTTCGTAAAGGGGTTAACCTCGCTTGAGATGTAATTCTCGATCGGCTGGATCCTGAACCGTTTCACCAACACCTTCCCAACACCCAGCCTCCGCCTACCAGGAGGACCCCTGAGCTGCCTAGAAACATTGGAAATGAAATCAGATCACGCAAACCGGGTATCAGATAGTATATCGTCACAATCATAGCGAAGGTGCTGAGGAAGTATCCTATGACCCAGCCCCACGCATAGTTGTAGTACCATCTGGCCAGCGTTAGACGGTAGATCCATTTGCTGAGGCCCTTGGACAAAGCGCTGCTCGGCCCCGAGTCCCTATAGACTCTT
>VBBE01000185.1 GCA_005884605.1 Candidatus Bathyarchaeota archaeon | reverse complement strand
CGACCGTATTTCTCTTCGAACAGCTGGATAACCTCGGCAACTTCTCCCTTCCCCGTTATTGTGCGAAGCTTTCCTGCAATGGTTTGTCCGCTGGAAGTGATCTTCACCTGAGGGTTTTGGACGATGTTCTTGTACCATTGAGAGTTCGTGCCTGTTACGGGCAGCAGCAACACCTCTGTTCCCTTGAGTACGAACCAGACTGGACGCGGAATGAGCTTCTTGCTCTTTCTTCCGGTGACTATGAGCTCAATTTCCTTCTCCTTGCTCAAGTTAGATTTCAGATTGCCCGTTTTCATGCCGGTCCGTGGATCGAGACAGGATCGGGCATCAAAAAGGTTCCATCGTGACTCTAGAACCTTGATCAAATGGGCTGGGACAGAAGAGCTAAGGCTCAGTTCCCTCCTGCGTCTAATCAGGCTTGAAGTGTCCAGTCTGCCATGGCGAGCTGCAAACTTCTGATAGCTTCTGCCCTTACTGTGGAACCAGGCTCAACTGGACTGGCTCGGGAAGGCAGGGCTCAGCTCCAGCAAGACATGTTGGCACTGCAGTAGGCCTGATTGCCCTCATAGTGCTTGGGGGTTTATTCGCTTCAGGGGTATTAGTTCCAGCGGCGACCAGATTTTACGATGATGCGCGGAACATATTGCGGAATCTGGCTTGTCTCAGCTCTGCTCTTTGCACAAACTCCACCTTCCCAACGACATCTGGGAAAGCCACCTACGACCAGCAAATGTCCCTAATCTTTACGCAGGACTTTAACAGCCTGAGCTTCAACGTGACCGCTGTTTCTCAAACCGACTCTTCCGGCTTCGGTCCCGCGTATCTTCTGAACGGACTCTCGGATAGCGGTTATTGGTATCAAGTTGGGTTGGCTTACAACTGGCCCTTAGCGTCAGGGACCAGTTATGACTCCGGGTTCCATTTTATCTGGGAGGTGTTCTACCCGAACGGGACAACAAACAACCCAGTCCTTTCAAGAATACCCGACAATGTCAATCAAGGCGACATTGTAGGGTTGAGTCTATCGTTTCCACCCGGAACGAACAGTGTGACAATGCTCGCGAAAGATTACAACACAGCGGTATCCTCTTCACACAGTTATACTGCTGGGGGTGGGAGCATTTTCAAAGGGTCCTCCAGCTCTCGCGCAACACGCACTCCTACGAGTCTGATGACCGAGTGGTACCATGCCAGCCCGTCTGAGACATCAATGAAACAAGTTACTTATTCTAAGCCAAACGCTCCAATCTCCTCCGCCTGGATTTGTATCGGCGAGTACGCACCGTCCAATCCGAACTCATCAGTGTTCGGTCAGTGCAGTTCGGAATTGTTGCTTGGAAGCCAGACGCGGCAATACTCGTACCATGGGCTCATCGCCTACGCCAATCAAAACATGTTCCAGACCGGACCCTCCTAGCACCCCGGTATCGATCTCAGAACTGGGAGACCAGCAGGATATCTCGGACCTACCGACGCCAGGTTACTTCATCCTTAGAAGCCGATACGGAAACCCATATTATCGGGAACCGACCGTTGCGGCGTGTTGCGACTAGTTCTGGCGCAAACGATCTAGCGAGTCCGAAACCCGTCCCTCAGATCGTGGTCCACAAGCTCTTCCAGGAATTTCCGGTCGCTACGATTGAAGAGCTTGCGAATCAACTAGAGAGGGATGGTGAGGGAATCGACGTTCTTACAGTAGGAGGAGTGCTCCATCTTGCGTGCGGAAACCCTCTGGAAAACGTCTTGGTCCAGACCGATGCCATCAAGCATGTTCCCGGCGATCTTCTCGCCGTCTACCAGTATTGCAAAGGTTGCAAAGTAGCAGTTAGAGTGCTCTAATCAGATACACAATTGGGATCGCCCTTCGTTCCCTGCTGGAGTAGCTTTGTCGTACTGAAACAGGGATCGTTGCTGAGCTTCCGGTATGGCTTGGATACCTGCTAGTCGTCTATCCTCATCCGGTTCAGACGTCTCTTCGTGTGTTCCAGACTTGCCCGCGCTCTGATTGTCAAGACAGAAAGGGACGTTACGAGACCAAGGAGACCGCCGATCATGAGTAGCCACATGCTGTTGGAGACTACTGGGATGGTGGGACACCAAGTGCAGCCGCCATTTGAGCCTCCTCCCGAGCCGCCTCCACCCGATCCTCCCGGCGCTGCCTGATTCACCTGAATGCCCATGGGGCTAGTGCTGGACATCGGAGGGGCACTGTCATCCGTGGCTATGAAACTAATCGTGTAGTATCCTGTTTGGCTTGCACTGGGCTTCCATGAAAAGACGCCGGTGGACGAGTCGAAGGTCGCGCCCGTCGGTAGTTGGGATGCTGACAGTGTCACCGTTCTAGCTGGCTCGGGGCTTGTTGCAGTGACCGTGAAGTTGATCCATGATCCTGAGATTCCTGTCCGGTTTCCTGGTAAGGCTAGTGCGGGGGGCAGCAACGCTTGTACGTAGACCGTTAAGGTCGCAAAACTGCTTACTCGGGGTGAGGCTGAGTCCGTAACTGTCAGAGTAACCGTGTAGGACCCTGCTGTTGAATATGTGTGGGTTGGTGATCTTCCTGTGCTGGTGGCACCATCGCCGAACGAGATCGCATAGCTGTACGGTGTTGTTCCGCCTGTCGCGGATGCCGTGAAAGTGACTGTTTGGCCTATCTGCGGAGAGGATGTGGAAGCGCTAATGGCCGCGGAGAGAGGTGGGGTTGTATAGACTGTTAGAGGCCGCGAACTTGTGGCAGTTTGTCTAGGCGATGACGAGTCAGTTGCTGTCTCGGTTACCGTGAACGATTGGGCCGTGGTGAACGTGTGGGTTACCGTGGTTCCAGAGCCTGTTGTTCCGTCGCCGAAGTTCCAAGTGACGGTATAGGGTGACGTTCCGCCGGTTGTTACCGCGGTGAATGTGACTAGCGTGTTGACCAGAGGCGTTGCGGGCAGGAACGTGAAGCTGGTCGATAACGGTGGAGGAGGTGATACGGTCACTGTCTTAGAGCTGGTGGCTGTCTGGGGTGGGGAGGACGAGTCGGTTGCCGTCTCAGTAATGGTGAAACTCTGAGCGCTGGTAAAGGCGTGAGTGACTGTGGCTCCTGTTGCCGATCCTCCGTCGCCGAAGGTCCACGCTATTGAGTATGGCGCGGTTCCTCCTGATGTCGTACTCGTAAACGTCACGAGTGAGTTTATTGTTGGACTTGTTGGACTAGATGTGAAACTGGTCGAGGGTGGTGGCGGCGTTGAGGTGGTTACTGGCTTCGAGCTGGTGGTGGTCTGTGATGGGGAGGAGGAGTCAGTGGCAGTCTCAGTTACCGTGAAAGTTTGGACTGTCGAATAAGTGTGTGTGACGGAAGTTCCCGTCCCTGATGTTCCATCGCCAAAGTTCCAGCTGATCGTGTAAGGAGCGGTTCCGCCTACGGTCGCGGAGGTGAAGGTGACCGGTTTGTTCACCAGTGGGGTGCTGGGTGATATCGTGAAGCTTGTAGAGAGCTGTATTGAGCCAATGTTGAGGCCGACGTTGTACCAGTCAACGTTAACTGAGTTGACGAGGTAGCCTTCCGTTCCAATCTCGATTCCTGCGAGAGTGCACTGAGTGTTGGCGGGTAGTCCCCAAGCGGCAAGGTCTCCTTGACAAAGCTGAGTCGCGTCC
>VBBE01000167.1 GCA_005884605.1 Candidatus Bathyarchaeota archaeon | reverse complement strand
CCCCTTTCAATACGAGGAAGACAATTTCGGTTGGGGGGACTTGGTTGCTGGCCGCGACGAGACCGGGCAGCAATAGAAGCATGAACACCGTCGCAAAATCCTCGATTACCGATGCGGTCACCACTGTGTGTGCCTCTTTCGCTCGCAGGCTCTTTGTTTCAAGTAGAATCTTGCTCATTATCGCTGTGCTGGTGGTAGCGACTACTGCTGCTGCGAAGACTGCTTCGAGCTGAGTTAGGCCAACTGCTAGTCCGACAAGTGTAACCGTGATGAAGGTGACGGTTAGTTCGACCACTGCAAGTATGAAGCTGTCCGGTCCAATCTTTTTGATCTCAAGTGGATCTAGTTCGAGTCCTACGGTGAAGAGGAGAAGTATGATCCCTAGAGAAGCGAGTAGGTTGATCGTATTGAGGTTTTGGATAAGTCCAAGCCCGAAAGGTCCAATGATTATCCCCGCGATCAGCTGGCCGACTACAACGGGTTGCTTGATTTTTGAGAAGAGGTAGCTGAAACCTAAAGCAGCGAACACAGCAAGCCCGAGGTCAAATAGGAAAACGAAATCAGCAGAAGCAGTCAATTGGTTTTTCCCGGAAGTGATGTGGTGTTCCTGTTCTTCTCAGTTCCAGTTTAACAGTTTGACCCTTATGGTTTGGGCTCTGAGTTCCAGACCTGTAAACGAGGCTGGGAGTTACAAGGCCTCTAAGTAAAAGAGGGTCGCTAGGGTCAAAGATATCCTTGGACCCTACAATTCTGGTCGTCTCTCTCATTGGCGTAACGGTGACGATAGGTCTAATCTACTACAGCCTCAGAACTCTGTTTCTCTTCAAAAGAAATGTTGCAGCTAGAGCCTGGATCTATATTTGTCTCAGTGCAATATTCTCCAGTATGGGAGTTGTGGCATTCCTCATCGAGTCCCTGGCTCCGATGGGATTGCTGCCCGTTGGGGGTGTGTTGGAGACTGTGGGTGCGTCATTCCTCTTCCTCGGACTGAGAAAGAATTTCCTGTTCTGGGCCAGCAAAGACCACTTCGCCTGATTGGTCATTTCCAGTTCGCCCTCGTTGAGTAATGGGACGGTCGCCCGTCGTGACGCTGGAAATTTCTACCAAAAGGTAGACTCCACGAATATAAACGGTCGTAGAGGTTTTTTCACATGAAAGGTAGGTGACGATTATATGCTTGGGACATAGCTGAAACTAAACAGAAGCAAAGTAGGGATAAAACAGGTTGTCAATGGCCGACCAAGTTCTTGAAAGAACAAACGTTCGGCCAATTGTGCAAGCACCCACGACCCAGATTCTTCCAAAGCGATTGGAGCTGGAAAAGGTCATTGAGATGTACAAGGCGGTTGGCCGTAGGAACGCAGAATACTTCCACTGGATCCACAGTGTCTATTCCTGGATTTGCCTACCTTGCGTTGGTTTCGAATGTCGAAAGGCATTAGGCGAGGACAAGACGAAGATGATGATCTTTGACGTGTTGCTTGACGATCTTGCGGACAATTATGACACGCGAAACCAAGCTCTTATGGAAGAGTTTCTCCAGATTCCATGGCAAGATAGTCGGACAAAAAACGAATACTTGGATGTGGGCAACAAGATCTGGGAAGACTACATTGGCTCTGTGGTGGGTTATCCTAGGTTCAGGGATTTCGAAAAGGTGTTCTACTTCGACCTACGCCAGGCTCTTGCTGCAATGGTCTACAGTTCTCTAGTCAATTCGTTTAATCTCGACAATTCGGTAGAGATGAGTGTTTACTCTCCCCATGGCTGCATGGTCATGCTCGCGGTTGACATGGACCTGATGTGCTCTCCAACTTTCGACATTAAAGACCTAGGAAAAATGAGGAAGGTGTCTTACCTCGCACAGGAGGTGGCTCACATTGGAAACATGCTCATCACATATCCCGGAGAGCTTGCTGAACGGGACCTGTCCTGTCCCATCATATCTTTAGCCGTCCGTAAAGGTCTGATCGAGAAGGAAGAACTCGGAGACATGTCCGTGCTGCCCAGAATCAAGAAACTTGAAGAAATCTTCAAGAAGAGAGCTCAATCCCACATCCAGAAAGTGAGTGTCTACGAAAAAGAGATTCTAAGTGTGAACATCGGAGGATTCTCGAAGTACCTCGCCGAACTCTTCGAAAAGTTCGCAGAGAGTAGTTCCCTCCGATAGCCGAGTTCACTCAGATGGGGCCATTGGAACGCCTTTCTTCTTAACGTGTGATTCTTTCCGGAAGAACTATGGGTTCAGTCGAAGATGGGCTATTGCGTTAAGCTCAGTTTCTTTCTAACTCAGGAACACGGGCTCCAGGCCTAGACAACAGTTTAAGATCGAAGAGGTTCTCAAACATAGACACTGTTTTCCCGTCGTGTGCTGGGTAGTTTAGAAGAAAGACACCTGTGATCCTGTTTGAGACCATTAGTTCAAGTGCTTGACGAACGAACGAGTGAGCTCTTTCCGTTCCAAGGGTGAAGATTTGGTGGGAAATATTGTCGAAGATCATGGTGAATGGAGTTGCCGCATAGGCTTCGATCGTCTTGTTCATCGAGTCAAGAATTAGCGAGCTATCATGAGTATCTTTTCATAGCCTGAGAGAGGATCGTACTCTAGGAGAATTTTTTGTCCTGCAATTTCATCATGGGACAGTCCAACCGTACGAGAGAATAAGTCTCCCGACTCAGCCAGGTCAATGACAGGGACCTTCGATTTCAGAAGATCAAGAGTTGCCCGTTCATCCTCGAATGCGCGGTCGGCAAAAGCCATCATTACCTGGACATAGTGGTCCTGAGAGGACCATCTGGAGTCTGCGATGTGGTTCACGAATTTCTGATACGGACGCTTCGTATTATCGGCGTAGTCTATCACTATTCTTAGCCCATTCTTGCCCAAGGCTCTGGTCTCATTGGCGAGTTCTTGGCATTGACTGATTGCTGCTTCTTCGTCGAGAAGGTTCTCGCCTTGGTAGAGGCTGTCGATAGATGGTAGTCGAAGGTTTCCCTTGGTGAGGTCATGTTTTACATCGACTCCATTTCTTGAGAGTTCTTCTCGGGCAGTCGCCTCGTCATTAGAGTGAAAATACAAAACACGGTTTTGTTGGTTGACCCCCTCATTGACAAACCTAACAATTGGGGCAATTTTCGCTTCATCACTTTTGTAGATTAGAACTACTTGGTCGCCTCGCATCACAGCTGGATTTGGACCTAGTGAGGGAACGAGTCCGAGAAATGCTCTCAGAAAAGTGGGTTTCTTGAAGCCACGAACAGCAACAACTAGAAGAATCACGCAGACGAGATGCACTGACCCCAGCAAGCTGTATCCAAAACTTGACAACGAGTAGCCAAATAGTAGCAATGCCGCGATTGCCACGAAGGATGTTGAGATGACTCTAAGAGCGGTTCTGACCTCACGATCCTTGAGTTGCGATCGGAGTCGAGATAGCGTTACAAATTGATACACCGTAAATGTCGTAATTACCGTTGCGGCAAGAGCAAGAAGGAGATTACTGAATCCAATCGCTCGATAGTATGTATTGTCAGGAACGTAGAACGCAACCCTACTGGCGCTTGGATCTATTGATGTCGTATCTACGATTGCTAAGATCACTAGTGAAATCATTGGAATTAGGTAGAGGAGGTAAGCAAAGTTCGTTTTCCTGAGTGGATTGGCTAATGCCAACCTCAGTGAGAACTTTTCTGGATAGAAGTACAGCTTAGTAACCAAAAGCCCCCATAAAATTGCAATAATCGCTGCCGCAGCTGCGAAGGCTTGGGTAGTGAATCGAATCAGAAATTCATCTGGATAGAATATCAGGGCCAGTTGCGAAATTGGAAATGCGAAGAAGAAAACGTAGATGGCCTCGAAGTAGCTTTTGTACGGCCTGAAGTAAGAGAGTGGTTCTCTTATTAGGACAAGAACCATTAGAGCGTCTACTATGATTGCTCCAATGTTTAGAGTTGCAGCTATGTAAGGTTCCGTCTTTTTCAGCCCTCTAGGCTTGACCTACGCCAGCGTCTACGCTGGCTCAACACCCTCCTTTTGCAGAAGCCTATGCAAGGGCCGATCTGGGTTTAGACTCGTGTTACCCGAGAAGAACTGGAATAGTGACTGCTATGCAACTTCAGGTAGGCCAAGAGACTTGGCCGCAGCCTTGAGATCCCTCATCCTGCTTCGTATGGTAACCTCGGAAACACCCGCCGCCTTAGCGAGGTCTCTCTGCATGACCATCGAGCCCCTTATTCTGGCCGCAAGGTCGAGTGCGGCAGCTGCCAAACCATCTGGGTCCTTTCCAACGTTAACCCTCAGTCGAATTGCTTCTCGCAGAATCTTTCCCGCCAGCATCTCCGTCTGGGAGTCTGCTCCCGCTCTAGACGCTATTTTCGAGACCCGCTTCAATGGGTCTTCAATAGCCATGGTCACGTCGAGAGATCGGACGAGGGCTCTATAATAGTGCGCTAGAAGTTTCCTGCTCATCCCCGATGCTTTCGCGATCTCGCTCAAAGAGCGAGGCACATCGGTTAATCGACAGGCTGCATAGGTCGAGGCGGCCACCATTCCGTTTATCGGTCGGCCTCTGACAAGACCCTTGTTGAGCGCTCTTCTGTACATCAGCGCCGCCCGCTCGGTGACGACCTCTGGTAGGTTCAGTCGTCCCGCCAATCCTCGTAGCTGGCTCATCGCCCGGGACAGATTTCTGGCAGTCGATGATCCCGCGGATGCGCGAAGTTGAGTTCTTCGCAACCGCCATAATTGCAACCTCTCGTCGGCGCTAAGCGACCTGTTAGATGCTTGAGCCCTGGAGATTATCGTGGAGAGGTTCTTGTCAAACGCCGAGAATCTTCCTGGGGGTCCTGACTGGCTCTCGAGGAGTCCCTCCTCGGTTCTTCTAGGAACCGGTGGCGCATATTGTTCGGCAGGGTCGGATAGGACGAAGCCGCAGTTGGTGCATATGACCTCGCCTGTTTCAGCATCTCGAACCAGACTTGGGCTGCCACAGTTAGGGCAGACGTAGTGTCCGACCTCGTCTCGGGGTCGTGTCTTCCTGCGGCTCATCACCGAGCCCCCAGCAGGATACGTGGTCTGCGGGGTCCGGGCTGGGTTAAGCTGGTTATCCTTTTCCGGTGAGACCGTGGAAGTGCCCGCCAATTGTACTCATATAGGTGTCGGGGGCCACAAATGAAGCTTGTTACTCTTTTCAAAAAGTCGATGAAAATGGCCCCGGAATACGTCCCTGGCAGGTGCAATATTGGCCCACGGGGACGGGCCATACGACTAGCCACAGGACTAGGGATAATAGCTCTATTCGTCGCCCTGGACGTTCTTGCGATAGGGTCGCTTTCCGCCGCTTTTAGACTCTTACTCTTTATCCCCTTCTACGTTGGCATGCTGGCAGTCTTAGAAGGAACGGTGTCGTTCTGTGTCCTTCACGCCTCCAGGGGCACTTACGAACTCCACGAGCCTACGGGAATGGCCTTTGGAAGGTCTGGTACGAAAATGGAGGTAGGGTCTGACGAGTGGAAGAGATTGGATTGGCGTAAGGCTAGGCTAATGCACCTAGAGGCTCTACTGGGAGCGCTGGTATTAGCCGGACTACTCTCCCTTGCCTAGCTGGCCGCTTGTCAACCGGGGCTTTCTCTGAGACCTCTGGGCCGAGAATCGAGAAAGATCGAAGCTGGGATCTATGTCTAGAACCAGCTCAGCTAACAACTTACCTATGAGAGGTGCGAACTTGAATCCGTGCCCTGAGAAGCCGTACCCATAGACGATGTTTCGATGCCCAGGGTCCCGGTCTATGACGAAGTCAGAATTCTCGGTCATGTCATAGAGGCACACTTTCGTCTGGACCACCTCTCCCTCAGCTAGGTCGGGGACAAACTTGCGGCATGCATCCCTACACTGTTCTATTTGCTCCAGGTCAACTGATCTTCTAGCGGTTTCAGGGTCGACAGAGTCGATGAGTTCTTTGTTAGAAATCTTGACCCCGTCGATACCTGCGGCTGGAAGACCATAGTGATGATCCGTAAAGAAGACTGGACAAGAGCTTGGCCTGAACCTCTCGAAGTCCCGGGAAGGTTTGAGATAGACGACCTGCTGTCTAGTCGGGATCATTCCAGTGAGCCCATCTTTCAGCAGACTATTAGTCCAAGGTCCTACTGCCACGACCAGTTTCTTGGCTCGAATTGTCTCTCCTTCCGCTGTCTCTATTTCGAGGCCAGACTTGTCACGAAACCTGGTGACATGTTTTTTCAGAATCTTCACTCCCTGGCTGCCAGCTTCGGAGGCAAAGGTCTCCAGGCTTCTCGATGCTAAGAGAACTCCTCCGTGAGGGTCGAAGAATGCACTTCCCGCTTGGAACTGTGGAAAGTGCTTCCTCAGCTCCGATCTATCGTAGAGGTGGGCGCCGAGCTCTAGTTTGGTCAACATTCTGAAGCTTGATTCATTGAACCTGTTGGCATGTTCATCATCGCCTTCTAGCATCAACAAACCAGTACGGATCAGCAACTCATGACTGGTTTCTCTTTCGAGTTCCTTCCAGAGTCTCAGGCTTTCAATTGCCATCTCGGTGTAAAGCCGATCAGCTCCATAGGCGAAACGGAATACCCTGTTGACATCATTGGAACTACAATATTCGTTCCCGACACCGTATCGATCGAGCAATAGAATCCTGTTCTCGGACACCCGACTAATTGCATATGCAGTTGCGGCCCCCACCACTCCTCCACCGAGGATGCAAACATCAGTTTCTATCTGCAAGATCTAACTCCTCGGATGACACTTTGTTGGTAGCGGGTTTTGGAGAAAGTCTTTCCTTTCAAATGGACAATGTCGTCCCGGCTATTTCTGTTGGAGGGACTCGAACTCCGCGTGATACACATGTTTTCCCGTTATGAGCAGGTCGAATCGGGAATGGAGCTTTTCAAGATGAGGATTTTTGGCCACCGTCGCATGAACATCTTTCATGTGGGAGACGTCTTTGAAGCGAGCAATCTCGACCCAGAGATCCTCCTCTTCGGACATCCCGATCGCCGGAGGAAGACTCTTCGATCCAAACTTTCCTTCCATTTCCTTGGGCTGAAGAAGTTCCTCGGAGAGTGCACCTGAGTCTAGAAATAATTTCATTATCGGCTTCAAGGCTTGGATGAAGGCGTCCGCTTTCTTCTTCGGGACCCGATAGAGAAAGACAGAGCAGTAGACCATCGACGTTGGCTTCTTCTTACTGATGGCTTATTTAGATTCCACCCAGCGCGATCGTGAAGGAATCCTTACTAGCCTCGATGTGCAAGTCGGCGTTATGAGAAAGGGGCCTTCCACCAGAGCCTCTGGGTTTACCGAGTCTGTCATCCGGGAGATGACTAGGCTTTGCCAGGCTTACGGGGCAGTAAATCTTGCGCAAGGTTTTCCTGACTTCGACCCTCCAGTCAGCATCAAACGGGCGGCCGCGACCGCTATCTCGAAGGGACACAATCAGTACTCCACCACGTATGGGACTGTAGATCTGAGGAAAGCCATCGCGCGCAAGATGAGAGCGTACAACCACATTGACTGCGATATAGACGAGATCACTGTCACTTGCGGCACAACGGAAGGCATGATTGCCTCGGAGCTAGCGCTGTTGGATCGTGGAGATGAAGTAGTGATCTTCGAGCCCTTCTACGAGAACTACGGGCCGGACGCGATTCTCTCGGGTGCAAAATGCAGATTCGTCAAACTGCGTGAGCCAGGCTTCAGGATCGAAGAAGAAACTCTCAAACAAGCATTCAATCGCAAGACCAAGGCCGTCATCGTCAACACACCTCACAATCCTACAGGACGAGTTCTAACGAGTCAGGAGCTAGGTCTGGTTCGCGATCTCTGCCAAGATTACGACTCCTATGCGATCACCGACGAGATCTACGAGCACATCCTATACGATGGACACCAGCACGTGAGCATCGGAAGTCTCCCTGGGATGGAGGATCGAACCGTCACCATCTCAGGATTTTCAAAGACCTACAGCGTGACTGGCTGGCGCGTAGGATACGTGGTCGCTCCAAAGCCCCTCACCTCGGCTATCCGAAAAGTTCATGATTTCCTCACCGTGTGCGCCCCGACACCGCTACAGGAAGCGTGCACATCTGCTCTCCAACTTCCAGAATCCTACTATGAACATCTAAGAGAAAACTATCGCGCAGGCAGAGAAATGTTGGTTGAGTCGTTGAAGAATGCGGGATTCGGTGTCTTCAAGCCGGAGGGCGCCTACTACGTTTGGACCACGACAAATACCACGGGCTTCAAGGATGACCGAAAGCTGGCTCTGCACCTTATCACCAAGATAGGAGTCGGTGGCGTTCCGGGGTCGAGCTTTTTCCACAATCCATCTGATGGGAGGCTACGATTCAGGTTCTCCTTCTCAAAGAAATCAGAGACGATTCATCGAGCAATCAAGAGACTAGAAAAATTCTCGCCCGGACACCCGGTCCCGCACTCAAATCGTGACATCCCACGCAGGCTGGGTGTAACAGCAAACCTCTAGCAAATGCTACCTCTTTATCTGCTCCAGGCCTGAGAGTGGCTAGAGTCATTTGGAGCCGGGAGCTGCGAACAGGGAGGGTGAGAATTGATCAAGGGGCTTCACGCACTACTCTATACGCCTAAGCCAGAGGAATTGCGGGCGTTTATTCGGGACAAACTCAGGTTCCCTTTCACGGACACGGGCGAAGGCTGGCTAATCTTTGACATTCCAGAAGCCGATCTAGGCTGTCATCCATCAGAGAGAGTATTCCATTCAATTTCCTTCTATTGCGATGACATCATGAAAACGGTTGAAGAACTAAAATCTCGGGGTGTCGAGTTCACATCAGGTATCACTGATGAGGGCTGGGGATTGCTGACGCACTTTCGAATGCCCGGCGACGTGAAGGTAGAGTTATACCAGCCCAAGTACGAGAAGCGCACGGGAAGCAAATCACCCCAAGCACGTGCAACGCGGAGAGGAAAAACAAAGACGGGTCGAAAGTAGGCGAACTTGGTGGGCCGGGGGAGATTTGAACTCCCGACCCTACGGCCCTCAGACGAGGGTTTCCGCGTGTAAGGCGGACGTTCTATCCGGAGAGTCAACACTCCTAACCAGGCTGAACTACCGGCCCAAACCAAGAACACGCAAACCACGCTCGAGTAGATTATGATTTAGGGGTTCTGGTAAGTCTCGTCGCATTGATGACTTATCTTGCCTCCATCGACTTTGAAGATTATGGTCGCGTTCTCCGGTTCCCGTTCCTCTACCATTGCTTCACCTGGAGGCCCGTTGGGGCTGAACCTCAGCCCTCCCGCAGCTATGTTCCTAGCCGCGTTCTCGTCCCTGTCTAGTATGGCTCCACAGTGTGGACACCATAGTCTTCGCTGGGTGCTCTCTAGGGTCTTGTACCCGCATACTGAGCACCGTTTGGATGTGTTTCTAGCAGGAACGTAGATTACCTTGACTCCTTCCCATCGAGCCTTGTACTCTATCCGTCGCTGTAGCTCTCCATAGCTCCAGCTGTTCATCCTGGCCCGATAGTTTCTGCTCTGCCCGTTGCCCTTCTGGTAGAGTCTTCTGATCCCTGTCAGTTTCTCCATGACTATCCCAACCCGTCTTGTCTTCGCATCCTCAACTATTCTCTTGGACACGTTGTGGAGTAGCGGCTGTACACGGTTACGCTGTCTCTCGCCACACTTGGAGGAGATTCGCGTTCTGATTCGGGCATCGTTTCTCTTGAACTGGCTCTTGACAATGCGATAATCGGTTTTGATCCTTGTTGCCATTGACAGGTCGAATGTTTTGACTGTCCCGTCCGTTGATGCGCTTGTCGCATTGTCTAGGTTTCTGTCTATTCCAACGTATCCTTCTGGCTCGATCTCAATTGTCTCCTTGGAGTACGTCAAGCTTAGCGAGTCTGGGGTCAGCGTGACCGAGCGTACGCTAACCCCGGAGAGTACATGCAGAGTATGACTGTTCAGCTTGACATAGACGTAACGTCGTCGTCTAACGGGCAGTCTGAGAAGACCATTCTGGATTTTGAACCCGTAACATGTGGTCAGCATCAGCTTCCTAGCATTTGGAAACCTTGTGCGGGACTCTTCTTTTTGGCTTTTCGATAGTTGTGGAGTATTATGGTGGTTTTGCTGATAGCGCACAGCCTATAGTAGCTGAGCATGTCTCGGCTGAGGCGATGATAGGATTTCATCGAGAGGGTCTTGAGACTGGAAACGTTCTCTTCTATTCCGACCGCGATGCAGACGTTCACCATGCGCCTGAACTCGTCAAGCAGACGTAGGACCTCGGGTGAGACCTGATGTTTCTGTCTGACCGTCTTCATCGCGAGCACTAGAGACGCCAAACAAGAGAGCCCGGGTCTTGTCTAGATAGGGCCAAGAGGGTTGTGAAAGCATCGGCCACCCGCACCCACAATCACAATCCGGACGAGAGTCAATAATCCTCAACCTGACGAAGAGTTAACGGAGCCGAGCTGATTTAGGTAGAGATTACCGCTCCTCGATTATCAAGGGAGCTTGCACTTTTATACCCGGCACACTCTTTTCTCTTTCTGGACATTTATGGCGGGGAAGGAACCATTCGTCTATATCGACGGTGAATACCACCCCAAGGGCGAAGCCAAGATCTCAGTCTACGACCACGGGCTTCTATACGGAGACGGGGTCTTCGAAGGCATCCGCGCCTACAACGGCACAGTCTTTCGACTACGCGAACACATAGAGCGATTATTCGAAGGACTACGAGTCATCAGAGTCAGCATCCCCCTCACCAAAGAGCAAGTCATGAACTCTATCGTAGAAACCCTACGAAGAAACAATCTATCTGACGCGTATATACGCCTCGTAATCACGCGGGGCCGCGGAAACCTCGGACTGGACCCGCGGAGCTGCCCGAAGCCCTCCATCATTATCATGACTGAGCCAGTACTTCCGGCCCACGGCAAGGAAGCGAGGGAGAAAGGTGTCACTGCTGTCATATCCAGCCTAAGACGTGACATGGTCGATGGGACAAGCCACGAGGTCAAGTCTCTAAACTATATCCAGAGTGTTCTTTCCAAGTTCCAGGCAATAGACTCAGGCGCCGAGGAAGTCGTAATGCTCGACCACAGAGGAATGGTCTCCGAGTTCCACGGTTCAAACCTCTTTATCGTCAAACAGGGAATAATCCATACACCCACATCAGCCGCAGGAATTCTACACGGAGTAACCAGAGCCCGCGTCATGAAACTCGCCGAGGAGCTGGGATACGAGGT
>VBBE01000166.1 GCA_005884605.1 Candidatus Bathyarchaeota archaeon | reverse complement strand
TTTCCCTTCTTTTTCCCTTTTGATCAAAGCCCGGACCGCGACCTGAATCACAATATACGCCTATTATCAGAGCCAGACAGGAAATTTTCTCTGGAAAAAGGAGGAGGGGATAAGAGCAGAGCACCTCGTGACGCGTGAGCGGTCTCTCCGAGGACTCTCCCTCGAAGCTTACTCCCAAAAGGATACCTAGAGACAAGTGGTCCCACGGGTTCTGCCAGCGACGGCGCGAGAACGGAATTAACCAGCAGAGACTGGTCTTAGCTATCGTTGAGAGTTCTGGCCCTGAGCCTGGTCAGGGTTCACTCTCTTCAGGACCGGCATCGTCCCGGTTATGACAGTTGAAGGTGTTCCAACCTGGGTCTTGACCTGTTGCGGGTCAGGCTGCGCCGGCAAACGCGGGGCCAGTGGCGTGTCCTTGATTTCTATCGGTGGAATCGGCTCGATGGTCCCTTGGTGCGCCATTTCTGCCTTTAAGGCGGCTACCATCGGGTGAAGGTCTGTGAACTGCTTGGCGCCAGACGTGGATGCGACTGGGCCCAGCGTCGGAGCCCGTGGCTGGTCGGCTAGGGCTCCAATCTGGTGGTGCGTTGATTTTAGCACCTTGAAAAGTCCGAGAGCCAAGCCCAGCGAGCTGACAAAGACCAGGATAGCGATGAGCGAGCCATTAGTCTGAACCATATCGTTCACATAGGCTTGAAAATAGATATTGTACGTGTATTCCTGTAGAACCCAGAAGGAGAGAAAGAGTATCACCATCGATTGGAGTAGCATTATGATCTTGGCATAGCCCGGCATCAACCTCTTCACTGAGAAATCAGCATTCTGAGTCAAAGATTGAATCCTCTAACAGTGCTCTCTGCTATTCTCGAACAAGGTTCCGGGGCTATGTCAAAGTGGTGAAACAGAAGCCCTCAAACCATGGTACCTATTACTCATGAATAGATCGCGCAACAAGCTTGGGAGTACCATTCGAAAGCATCAGCAGGGCATCGATCATCATTACTCTCCAACTGAACTGTTCACATCTGAAAATCCTAGAGTAGGCCGAATCCTGTCGCAAAATGGTGGGTCGCTAGGTGTCCTTAGAGGGCAGAGATTCCGTCTCTCGGAAGGTTCCCCGTTAGGTTCTCAGGGGGTTAAATATGGAAATCCAACGCCGAGATTCTCGGTTGCCACGACTTGCCGACCCCTAAGAAGCTGATGCAGCTTCAAGAAACGATAAACGAGGACTTGATGAAAGCGAGACTTCCAGAGATCAGAATTGACGGGTTCAAGCTCCCCGACCAGGCACTCGAGATCACCTTTGAACGAGAGACAATAACCGGGGAAAACAGGGATAGACTCTGGGAGATCATAAACGGGCACTACAAGAAGCTGCTGAGAGATCTCGAACTCAAGGAATAGTCTTCCGGCCTATTCTCGGAAGTTTGATCGTTCTTTCCATCTTTGCATAGAACCGTGCAACTTGCCAATCTCGGTTCTAGGTTCACGGTTCGCAACCTTCAGAACCGGCATTTGGGCTGACCTCGAAACCGTTGCCGTGTTCGCATCAGTACCATTCTCGACCTTTTCTGAGAGGTGTTCAATCTCTCCAAGAATACTCCCCGCTTTGAGAAGGATCCCGACTAAAGCGGTGCCGATCAGCCCTCCGAAACCGATAACGGCAATGAAAGACCCCCTTCCCTGCAACAAGCTGAACAAGTATACCGGAAGATACTGATTATTCACGTACTCATTGTAAAGCCAGCCAGATAAGACTGCAATGGTGATTGCCTGGATGACTATGAGAATCTTTGCGAACCGGGGGATGCTTGACCAGGAACGCTCGATAACTCGTACCACGGCTGGCGCTCTGACTGATATGGTACCTGTGGGGTCATGTCAAAGTGCTGAAACAGGACTGCCTAATGACAGGTACTCATAGAGCGGTCGCGATCCCGATTACTCCTTGCCACTCTCCTAGGAGTCAGATCCTTGGACAGAACTGAGACCTGAGCTATTGCGCTTTTTCTTTCACGTCTGGCGCAAGGATCCTCTGGTTGCATCGAGATAGCTATCGCTATCTGCGGCCAAGAGTGCGCCACTGTACCATACACATTATAAACTGAAACCAGCATTGTCCCCTCTGGAGCGATGGAGTCGTTAGTAGTTCCTCCAACCGCTGAGCCTCGAGGCTCTAGGATCGCTGGGGACGAGTTCTTTTTCCTGAAACTCTTCCTACGATACACAATAGACTCAGCCTCGCGGGCAGTAGCGGCCCCCATTGAAACAGAACTTTTCGGAGTCGAGACCCAAGTAAAGCAACTCAGCGTCTACTCCGGCCCCGCAGTTTCTCCGGTCCTTTAGTCTAGAGACCGTCCCCGAACTCTGCACACATGATCTTCCGAAAGGAGAGCGAAGCCACAACGCCAGTTCAGGCCACGTTGGAGTTCGACAACAGCGAAAGTCAGCGAGTGTTTCCGCGCGGTCCACGCAAGACTACAGTGGTGACTCCGTACATGAACTCGAAACCAGGACACGAAGTTCGATAGCGCCTATACCGGAAATGCATACTATACTAGTTTCCTGCCGAAGAACTCGCTCACAACAAAGAGTCTGGTTCTCGTTCGGCAAAGCGAGCAGACCGTTCGGCTCGGGCCAAAACGATCCCGCCCGAGGACGTGAAAGAAAGTTGAGAATGAAAACAAGAGTCGTATCACTAGATCTGAACCGGCAGTATCACGCAGCCCGGTTCAAACTTGAAGGAGGAAGATAGGACAGTTGTCGAACAAAACATGTGCCAGTAGAAGGACCAAGGTTTTGCTGATCACAAGCTTCGTCCTCCTGGGGGCACTACTGGCAGGTCCACTGGTGGCCTCTAATAATCAGTCTTCCCCTTGGAGCACGAATTTGGCCATGCCTGCCAGCGCTCCTTTCGATCACATCGTTACAATTATGATGGAGAATCAGGCTTTTTGCAGCGTCTACACTGGGTGCGGGGGATCTGGAACATACCAGAGCCAGTTAGCTGACCAGAATGTTCTGGTTATGACTTGGGGAACTATCAACCATAACAGCCAGCCGAACTATATTGCTCAGCTCGGAGCTATCAATGATGGGAGTACAAGTGGGGATGGAGTCTGTTGCTACTTTGAGACAGGTCAGAATCTAGTAGATAAAATAGAAGGCGCAGGACTAACATGGCAAGCGTTTGCTGAGGACGCTGGTAGCTCGGGAACATGCAACTTCAGCCCCCCAAGGAGTGGGGACCATTTTCCTTTCATCGACTTCTCTGACATGAACACTGCGAGCAGATGCTCTCACTTCCTGACAACCGCATCCTCGAGTGACCCGGAATTTCTCGCTTCACTGAATACGGCCAATCCTGCCAATTTCATC
>VBBE01000165.1 GCA_005884605.1 Candidatus Bathyarchaeota archaeon | reverse complement strand
CGAGCAAGTTTTACGTTTACGATGGGCTACTAGTAGAGATAGACTATTTTCAAGAGTCAAAGTTTCTCGGAGAAGCAGCGAAGAAAGGCCGGGACTGGCACCTCGGGGCTGACCAATTCCGAAACCGGATAGTACTATTCGAACGTGACAACTGGCTCAGAAAACTCGAGAAGGTCGTCGCCGGAAACGACCGAATGGATTTCACCAAAGAACTGCAAAATGCTACGATAGGCATGACCGAGTCCCTCGCCGCCGTCCGCAACGCGCACACCAAACGTGACCATCGAGACCTCAGGACCCGAGCCTTCTACTTGGCATGGGACGCCGCGAGAGTCGTGTTCCTCCATAACGGAAGATATGTTCTCACGACAAGCTGGTTCTGGAAACAACTATTCGAATGCCAAGAGCAACCCAAAGGATTCCGAAAGCTGATCGACATCGTCGCGGGATTCGAGAAATCGACAATCTCAAAACTCGTCGATGCGGCCGAACGATTATGGCTTGAGACGATGTCGATGGTTCAGCCACGCGGAATCTCCATAGAGTCGACAGACACTATGGTGTAAGTGTTCACCGAGGGCCCGAGGTGCGAGATTGCAAATTCGACCCGATTAAAAAGAGGCGATTGGACAAGCTAAGAAGGGAAAGACCAAATTCAATTTCGACGGAAAAAATGACGGAGGAACCCGAAAAAACGTGGGTATTAGATTTGATAGAGAGTAAGAAGCCTACTTCTACTTCTTGCTCTTCTTCTTTGGCTTACTAGGCGTCCGAATTCACCTATTAGCCTGATAATTCGTTCTCAAGATATAAAACTATTGTATTTCGAGCTTATCAGGCGAAACAACCTCTGTTTTGAGGTAAAATCACCATTAATCACCCTTTTCCGTACTATTTCATAATACTCAGTCAGAAGAATCCGTTTCTCGGCAAAGATCGTATTTCAAAAGCGGCACCATAATCTGTCAAGTGACCGACCGCTGCCTAGTGTAAGATGGAATGAAGACGCTTCACCGTTCATTAGGTTGAGTTTTCTTGATTGGCCTAGCTATGGGACCTGCTTCGAGGACTAATCCACAAAGAATGCATCGTTTCCCCTTCTCCATGTCCGCCATCAATTCTTCGCGAGAAATGCCTAGTGAGGATTCGAGCTCAACAATATCCTTTGGAAATGCCTGAGAATCTTCACACTCGTTGCAGATCAACGCGTCACGCATCTGCCACTCCAATACGGGACAAGGGGCCTAGTTATACTCCTCTCCAACAACTCATGAGTAAGCTTCTTTCCCCATCACCGGAAAAAAGAGAGAACTACTTCGAGGCCTGAGAAGAGGCGCAAGATTCGGAGAACACAACGAAAGGTTCAATTAAATTTGGAAACGCGAAGTCTCGGGAGCGACCTTAGAATCACGCGGGTTGGAGTTGGGACCGCACCCATTGGCTCGACACGTAAGTGGAAAATCTACTGGGGACACCAAGACGAGAAGGCGGCAATCAAAACCATACAGACAGCAATCGACCTCGGGGTTAACTGGATAGACACCGCCCCATTCTATGGATGGGGAAGAGCAGAGCAAATCGTCGGAAAAGCGATCCAGCGAAGACGAGACGCAATTCACATCTTCACAAAATGCGGCACTCTCCCCGACGGCCAGGGAGGATGGTTGGAAAATCTCAAGCCAGAGAGCATCAGAAGAGAATTGAAAGAAAGCCTCCAACGTCTGCAAACAGATTACGTGGATCTATACCAGTTCCACGACCCCGACCCTCGAACACCGATCGAGGAATCCTGGAAGGAAATGCAACGCCTCATCGACCAAGGCCTAGTCCGATACGGGGGACTGTCAAACCATCCTAAGAATCTGATCGATAGAACTCTCAGAGTAGGACCCGTAACCTCCACCCCAAAACCAATACAACCCTCTACAAAGGAGAACGGAACGAGAGATACTCCCCTTCTGCCTGGAACACGAGATGGGAGTTCTCGGATGGGGAATCCCTCTCCGAAGGAGTTCTAGCCGACAATTTCGACATTAACAAGCTAGATCCGAAGGACTTTCGCAGACGACAGGCTTACTCCCAACCAGAGAATCACTCTAAGATTCAGATGATCCGCCGAGTCTTCCGACAAATCGCAGATGCTCATCACGGGACGATGGCGAATGACTTCATCGCATGGGAACTAATGCACCCCGCACTAACCGCAGTAATAATCGGAGTCCGAAGCGAGAACGAGGCTCGTGAAATGATTGGAGGAACTAACTGGAAACTAACGCCCGACGAGATGAGTGCAATTGAGGATTCACTAACGCCTTGGGAAGGATAGACGGTGTCAACGGGCTAGGAGTGCTCTAGGACAAGGATTCTTGACAGAATTCTAGAAGCCTTTCCCAAACATCTAACCTCGTCTGCTCCAAGCTTGGAGAGAAGCTTGATCAGTCGTCTCTCTCGTCGATTTCGCCCTTCGTGCAAGATTCTCGTTCCCTTGTCCGTTGGTGAGATTATGACCGAGCGTCGGTCGTCCCTATTTGTCTCCCTTCGGACCAGTCCTTCTTTGACAAGAGCTTCTACCACACGACTCATAGTCGGCGGCCTAACCTGCTCTGCCTTCGCCAACTCGTTCAGCGTAAGCGGACCGCCGAAAACAACAACGGACAAGGCTGAAGCCTGCGCGGGTCCGATTCCCATAGCGGAATCTTCCGTTCTCACATGACGCAATAGATGGATTGCGTTACTATGGAGGCTCCTCCCTACCTCTTCGAGCTTTAGTTTCTCTGTCATGCATGCATCCTAGTTGTGAGCATTACTAATGTATATATATTAGCTTAGCTAACAATTAGTTATGCTAAGCATGCAAACAGATGAGTTCCTGGAAGCCATCCAGAAAGGCAATCTGTCGAAAGCCAACGAACTTCTAGAAACAAACCCCGACCTCGCAAACAGCAAGGCAAAGGATGGCACTTCAGTCATACTTCTTGCGCTCTACCACGGCCAGAGGAATATCGCGGAGGCAATAAGCATCAAGAAAACAGAACTCGATATCTTTGAAGCCTCGACCCTGGGAAAGCTCGACCGCGCCAAATCTCTCATAGATCGGAACCCTCCACTCGTGAGCGCCTACTCTCCAGACGGCTTCGCGCTTGTCGCTCTTACAGCATTTTTGGGCCAGAAGGAAACAACAGAGTATCTCATTGGGAAAGGCGCGGACGTTAACGCGGTTGCGAGGAATAGTACAGGTTTCACAGCTCTGACTGGGGCGGTGGCTAACAATCACACCGAGATAGCAAAGTTACTCGTGAAACAAGGCGCGCAAATTAACTACAGGTACGAAGGCGGGTTCTCACCTCTAATGGGAGCATCTGAGCATGGGAACGTCGAACTTGTGAACTTCCTTCTTGCAAACGGAGCTGACCCCAATGCAAAGACCGGGGACGGAAAGAGCCCCATGTCGTTTGCTAAAGAAGGGAATCATGTCGAGGTCGTGAAGGCACTGAAAAAGTATGGTGCCCTCTAGAAGGCGTCTGTCGAGCCCAACTAAAAACGCGATTTCTGCCCATTGCTCGCCTTCCGAAGGTCTATAACCTAGTAAAGGGACTGGAAGAGCATCGCGGATTATAGGAGGTGTACTAGGCCGAATGAGTCGTGGTTCGTACGGTGGTCCCAGAACAATGCACAAAGTCGTCTGTTCTGACTGTGGTAAGGAGACTGAAGTTCCTTTCCAGCCAACAGAAGGTAGACCAGTTTACTGCAGGGACTGTTACCAAAAGCATCGAAGGTACTAGGAGCCCCTCAGGGGAGGCCTAGATACCCGTCCCATATTTTTTATTCCGAATAAATTGTAAGCGACGTGAGTTCTTAGACGATTTCTTACTTCCAGCGGAATTAGGTTTCTTGATCATAGGCTCTCTATTCTCGTTAGGGGATGATCGCTTGTTTTCGGTCGAGACCCCTTTTCTGGTTGCGTATAGCCTGAAGAGACGGTTCAGCTGAGTTGGCATCTTCATCCATGTGCTCTAGCTGGGGTCATTGTAAGGTGGCTGTTACCGACCTCAAAGCCTAGCTTGAACTACGAGTACTAGTTCGCTGCCTAGAGACGCATCATTTCGTGCCGATGACCAAAGCTTATGATCCTTGGCTAGAGAGAACCATGTACCCAGTTTAAATCTCACTCGATTCCAGACTGCGGACAGGGTCACGAGACGATGGCTCTTCCTCTCGAAGTTGTGCTCGCGAATAATCTCTGGGTGATCATTTGTGGACTTCTCGTCTTCATAATGACTGTTTCTGTCGGATTTCTCGAAATAGGAGAGCTTGGCGCCGAGATGGACATCAGTCTCCTAAAGACTATGCTGATCACCTGCTCAGCTGTTTTCTTCATGGCCTTTGTCGGTTTCAACACTGCCTTCGCCCCGACAATCAGCGGATTAATCGGAAATCCCAGTTACAACGGGTTTTTCCTCGGCGGCTTCTCTTCAGATGCGAACCAGCTACTGACCGGCGCTTGGTGGTCAACGGCGGGACAGGGTCTGACGACCGGGACCTACTTTCTTTTCGAGACAGCCTTTGCTTCTGTCACCCTGGCCCTCGTGGGCGTCGTTGTCTTGCGTAAGATGAAACTGCAAGCTTTCTTCGTTTACTCAATCGTCTACTTCGTTCTAATCTGGAATCTCCCGGCAGCGTGGATCTGGAATCCTGGAGGCTGGCTGGCTCGCATGGGCATGGCTGATTTCGCGGGAGGACTCGTAGTCCATGGAGCGGCAGGGGCGGCGGGGCTTGGAATCGTTCTTCAAATCTGGCGAGAGGAGCAGAATAGGGGAAGGATCGAAAGCGTTCAGGTACCGTACAAGTTAAACAGCGGATGGCTGACCTTGTCGATACTGCTTCTCTGGATCGGATGGTTCGGCTTCAACCCGGGCAGCGTTCTCGCATTCAACAACTCAGCCATGACAGTTGTCCTTACAACGTTTCTTGCCGCTGCTTCCTCATTTCTCTCGATAATGTACTTCCGCTATCGAATGATCAAGAAGATGCCAGACCTGATCTATGCCACCAACGGCGTACTCATGGGACTCATAATCATAACCCCTCTCGCCGGCTTCGTTAGCCCGGGAAGCGCAGTG
>VBBE01000164.1 GCA_005884605.1 Candidatus Bathyarchaeota archaeon | reverse complement strand
GTTCCCGTCTCTATTAGTTGAGAACGCAATCTTGGTTCCATCAGGCGACCAGGATGGGTTAAGTGGAGCCAGCCTATCACTAGCAGTGTTAACAGTCAGCCTTGTCTGTCCACTACCATCCACGTTCATGACATAGATGTCGTAGTTGCCGTCTCTATTAGTTGAGAACGCAATCTTGGTTCCATCAGGCGACCAGGCCGGGTTAAGATCACTACGAACGCTAATGGTCAGCCTTGTCGGGCCACTACCATCTGCATTCATGGTGTAGATCTCGTAGTTCCCGTCTCTATCACTTGCGAATGCAATCTTGGTACCATCAGGCGACCAAGCTGGGCTAAGATCATTATGTGAAACAACAGTATCAAAAGTCAGCCTCGTTACTCCAGTTCCGTCTGGATTCATAGTATAGATCTCATTGTTGCCATCTCTATCGCTAACAAAGGCAATCTTGCCATTCGACACAGCCTGTCCAACAAGGATTGTCCCTACTGGTTGAGTTGACACAATTCGGGACGGAGACCAGCGGGTAGGGGTCCCAGTAGAGAGAGCTAGGGGGACAATGAGAGTGAGAATCCCGTTCTCATCTGCATTCGGGGTTAGAGCTCGCACTCCTGAGAATGATTTCGCTTCGGGGAGTGCCATGAGAGCTGATGTAACAGTCAACACTATAATCAGTGATGCAACTAACAGTTTACCCAATTTAGGCCGCGTGTGTCTGTGCTTTCGTCAAAGGCACTTAACGTCAGGCAATCATCTGCACTGGAATAGCGTGTTTGTACGACACTGCAATGAAATCTGTTCGGCTTAGCCTTCGAAGCTGAAAGTCACAGAGTTAGGTCCCACCGTCTCAAATCGAACCGTTCGCGGAACAGTCCCCATAATCATCGTGGAGACGAACTCTTTGACGAATATTGAGAAGTTGAGATTGACGTCGTGATGTACAGTGTAGAAATGCATCTTCCCATCATAACGATGCTCATACGCGTCGAAGTGGCTGCTCCAAAGATCCAGGAACTGGAGGATCGTCCCAAGGCTTACCTGCTGAAACAGGTAGAGCACGTGCTCTCGTCCAGAAGTCTCGGCGAATCTCTTTCCGAGGTCTTCCAGTTCTGGTTTGTCTAATGACTTGAACACATCTCTTAGGAGGTCTTTGCTGACGGGTATCAGCCCTAGCCTCCCGGCGTAACGCCACCAATCCGCGTAGCGAGACAAGACTTGAGAAACCAGAGTGTTGAGACTTGTCCGGTTCTTCTTGGCCTCGTCCTCAAGGTTCGCTCGGAGGCTGCTGTCTATGCGAAACGAAACAGTATCGGTAGTAATTCGCAGCCTAGATTTTTTGATCGTGAGGGAGGAGGTTGCGGGCCGTTCCGATTGCTGCTTCGTGACAACCCCAGCAATTGCAATCAGGCCCGCCCATAACCCAGAGATTGCATGACCTGTCAGTGCCCTATCCGCTACCTTTACCGATATCTTGACAGGTTCGACTATCGTCTTACATGAGGTTCGGAAGTCGGGGAGTGGTTGGCCTCGGTTTGGCCGGGCATCGAGAGCTGAACTATCCTGTTCTAACATTGTCTTGGCGTTCGTTGACAGGTAGTCATTCTCAATGGTCGCGCACGGCGTGTCCGTATTTGACCCTGGGACCGAAGTCTCACCAGTTGTGATGTCATTCCCTAATACAGCGGTGAGATCTGTTGAGTCCTGCGAGGAAGAAGAGAAGTCAGGTGAGCAAGGAATAGATCGGTCGACTTCACCCAGTCTAGTACCTAGAGAAGTGGTCAGTGATAATGACAATATTATCGTAGCAAATAACAAGAGCGAGAGACGTATGACTTTCATGTTGAGCCCTGCTCCCCATCAATACAGCCATTTCTTGTTAACGCGTCTGAATACGACGAGCAGAGTAAAGCGAGGGAGCTGATGGAAGAGGGGAACATGGTCCGATTTGACTGAAAATCGATGTTCCGTTCGAGGTTAAAACTTTGTCGGATTCATCTGGTTCCATCGAGTAGATTCTTAAGAAACCATAATCGTAATAGCCTCCACTTCAGGTGAAAATGAGAGAGAGCACGTTTTAATCAGCCTCGACCTTCGAAGGGAGGATGCCAAGGCTACTTTCGGGCAGAAATTGGTATCATAATCGTACGGATCGATGCGTGCAACTTTTACCAACTTGGCAATATTGAAGTTTAATGTCGCGTGATTATTCGCGTTACTCGTTCCAACTACTCTATCAACGGCCCACGCCCACCCAAGTGGTTCCAATGTTTCCCCGTGCGATCTTGTACAACTAGCGAGAAGAGAAACCTCCCCAATCGCGACCAATCCGTCTGGGAATCCGCGCAACCCATCGGGTTCTAGTTGAACGACTCGTGTCAAAGATGTGGGGCGATTAATTCTACCACATCGCGCCATCGCTAACCAGAGCTGGAACCAATTTAGATATCGACGATAAACTCGATGCTCCAAACCAAATATAGCCAGTGGAAGGCTGACAAGGGTTTCTAGCCTCGGAGAGAATTGCAATTGGAGTTGCGCGAAAATGACGTTAAGGTTCTGAGAACTCTCCGTGACGCAGGCGGGACAGCCCCTGTCGAAGATATAGTCCAGAAAACGGGATTAGCCGCCGCCGCAGTTGCCCGTGCGTCACTCACACTATCAGAACAAGGCCTTCTCAAGGAACAGACAACAAGAACCACTGAGGTGTTTTGTACCGAGGAAGGACATGATTACCTCGCGAACGGACTCCCGGAGCGAAGGGTCGCTACGGTCGTCCACGATGCGGGAGGAAAACTCTCCGTCAGCGAAGCGGTCCAGCAAGCTGGATTACCGCATGATTTTATCTCAATAGTTACAGGCTGGATTACCCGCAAAGGCTGGGGAAGAATTGAGAGAACAAGCTTAGGCACTATTCTAACGGTCTGGAAGAACCCGCCTAAAGACGAGGATGAAGAGGTTCTGGAGAGAATTGGCCAGGTCAGCATTCCAATAGAAGAATTGCCGAGCAATTTGAAACAAGCTGCGGATAGACTTCTCAAGAGAAAGATTCTGGCCTCGAAGGAGCGAGTACAACGGAAGTTACGGATTACTCCTCAAGGGTTGGACGCGATTCCCGCTCAAGCTTCTATCGATGAAGTCAGCGGTCTAACAAGCGAGATGATTCACTCTGGAGACTGGGAGCGAATCCACCTCCGAGCATACAATGTATCTTCCCCAGTCCCTTTGCTCAATCCTGGAAAATATCATCCGTACTTGCGATTCTTGCGAATGGTTAAACGGAAACTTGTTGGGCTCGGGTTCACGGAAGCTGGCGGACCTCTGGTCGAGACCGCGTTCATCAATGACGACTGCCTCTACATGCCACAAGATCATCCGGCGCGAGAGATTCACGATCTCTACTATCTGAAACACCCGTCCAAGTCAAGCCTTGAGCCATGGAAGGACATCGTGGATAGGGTAGCGCAGACACATGAGAACGGCTGGAAGACAGGGTCCACCGGCTGGGGCTACAAGTATTCGAAGGATGAGGCCTCCAAGCTTGTCCTACGAAGCCACGGAACAGCCCTGAGCGTCCGGTCGATGATCTCTAAAGACCTGCAAATTCCGGGCAAATACTTTGCCATCGCAAGATGCTTCCGTCCCGAACTGCTTGACAGAACTCATCTCACAGAGTTCAACCAGGCAGAAGGAATCGTTCTCGACCCTAGCCTAAGCCTACGGAACCTGCTCGGGGTCTTAGTGATGTTCGCCCGTGAGGTCGCGGGGGCTGACAAGGTCCGGTTCAAACCGGACTATTTCCCCTTCACCGAACCCAGTGTCGAGCTGCAAGCCTACAAGGAAGGCTATGGATGGATGGAATTCGGGGGCAGTGGTATATTCAGACCCGAAGTCACAGAACCCCTCGGCATCAAAGTGCCCGTAATCGCGTGGGGGCTCGGAATCGACAGGCTCTACATGATGAACCAACAGATCCAAGATATCAGACAGCTCTTTACAACCGACCTCGAATGGATAAGACAACAGAAGGTAAGCTAGAACGCCATCAGTCCAATTTTCTCTAGCCGATCTAGACGATCTTCTGGGACAGAAGGTTCCGAGAGACGAAGACGGGCTCAACCAGATACTCGCCTACGTCAAGGGCGACGTAGAATCTCTTGACGAACAGAACGACAGTGTCAGCATCGAAGTCAAGGACAGCAACCATCCAGACATCTGGTCGGTAGAGGGAATCGCACGCGCTCTCAGGACTCATCTCGGGATCGCTAAGCCCAAGGCCCCAATACTTTCTGGAAAATCTGGTCTGAGAGTTACAATCGATCGTAAATTGGGCCCGATCCGGCCCTTCATCGCAACCTCTATCGTGAGAAACGTCAAGCCCAGCGAGAACGCTCTGAAGAGCTGGATAAGCCTACAAGAAAAAATGGACCTCACGTATGGTAGGAAGAGGAAACGTGCGTCTATCGGATTCTATCAAGCCGATCTGATCAAGTCACCTCTTCGCTACACTGTCGGCAACCCTGACGACACAGCGTTCGTCCCGCTAGGCTCAACCGAGAAGATGACGCTTCGAGAGATTGTAGAAAAGCACCCCAAGGGAATCGAGTACAGCGAAATAATCTCATCCTTTAAGGACTGGCCGCTTCTAATTGATCGGGATGGCAAGATTCTATCTCTTCCCCCGATCATCAACTCCAACGACCTTGGCAAGATAGGCTCAGACACGAGGAATATCCTCGTAGAAGTCACAGGGACAAACGTCGAGACAGTAGGAAATACGCTGAAGATAGTAGTAGCTGCTCTCGCCGAGAGAGGAGGCAAGATCTACAGCTGCACTCAAAGCTACGCAGACAAGCGGCCCAAGCCGGTAATTACGCCGGACCTAAAATCTAGCTTCAAGGATTTGTCAGTCAGCTACGCGAACAGACTTCTTGGATCCACATTCAAACCCGCGGAGACGATAAGGGCCTTCGTGAGAGCTGGGCACCCTGCTCGGCAAGTAAGCAAGGACGTCTTGCGTGTAGAGAGCCTCTGCTACCGCATCGACATCATGCATCAAGTCGACCTCGTGGAGGATGTCGCTATCGCTCTGGACATCAACAAGCTGGATCCTGAATGGCCGAGAATCTGGACCCTTGGGGGACTCGCGCCCGAGACAGACAGACACGAGACCCTTGCGGAAGTCATGATCGGGCTTGGATACCAAGAACTTCTGACATACGGTCTAACCTCCCCAGAGGTCTTCGTTGACAAGATGGGCATAGGGCGTGAAAATTACGCCGAACTCCTGAATCCGAAAATGTCAACCCACACCGCATTGAGAAGCTGGCTACTGCCGAGCGTTCTCAATTTGCTCAAGGACAATACTCACGTCGACTACCCTCAGAGAGTATTCGAGATCGGACCGTGCGTGACTGTCAAGGAAGACGGCGAAGGTCACACTGAAACTCGACACAAGATCGCCGCGGTGACAATTCACACAGGAGCTGGTTTCACTGAGATTCGATCCTGCCTCGACACACTCCTTGGAAGCATAGGGGTCAAGTTCGAGGTCGTTCCCACCACTCACCCGAGCTTTCTTGAGGGACGTACAGGAGAAGTGATGTCAGCGCAAAAGCGGTTCGGAGTGGTTGGCGAGTTGCATCCCAGGGTAATCCGGGCTTGGGGTCTCAGTCTTCCTGTAGCAGCTTTCGAGCTGGAGATTCCACCCATGAGGGCGGAGTAAGATTGGTTGAGGAAAAGTTCGTTGTGACACCTTGGGAAGTTAAAGGCAATGTGGACTATGATCGGCTCATCAGTGATTTTGGAACTCAACCGATAACCGGTCCGCTAGCTAAGAAACTGGAAGGGATCCTCGGTAACGCGGCCTATCTCGTCCGCCGACGCATCTTCTTCTCGCACCGCGACCTTGATCTCGTCCTCAACGACTACTCGAAGGGCAAAGGATTGTTCCTCTACACCGGTAGAGGACCAAGCGGACCAATGCACATCGGCCACATTATCCAGTTCTACTTCACAAAGTGGCTCCAAGACAAATTCCATACAACCGTCTACATACAGATAACCGACGACGAAAAATTCCTCGAAGAGAAACGGAACCTAACCTACGAAGACACCCAGCGATGGGCCGCGGACAACATTCTCGAGATCGCTGCCGTGGGCTTCGATCCCGACCGGACGTTCATACTCCAAGACACGGAATTCATCGGACAAGCATACCCCATGGTCCTGAAGATTGCCCGCAGGGTTAATTTTAGCACAGTAAAGGCCGTGTTCGGCTTCACAGGCGAGACAAACATCGGCTTCGCCTTCTATCCGTCTATCCAGATTCTTCCAAGCCTCCTCGAAAAGCGACGGTGCCTCATACCTTCGGCAATTGACCAGGACCCTTATTGGAGGATACAGCGGGATATTGCGGAGTCAATGGGATACTACAAGGCTGCCGCAGTCCACAGCAAGTTTCTGCCCGCTCTCACGGGACTGCAAGACAAGATGAGCTCTTCGAAGCAGGAGACGACAATCAACCTCAGCGACGATGACAAGACAGTAAGGAACAAGGTATACCGCTACGCCTTCTCCGGTGGACAAGCGACGAAGGAGGAGCATCGGAAGAAGGGTGGAGACCCCGATGTTGATGTTCCGTTCCAGTGGCTC
>VBBE01000163.1 GCA_005884605.1 Candidatus Bathyarchaeota archaeon | reverse complement strand
GTCTTGGCGGGGGCTATGGCATTCAATGAGTTGATTCAGAACTTCGATCAATTGGCGGACAAGAGGAACAGGGTGAAGGACATAGAACATCACGGAGACGAAATTGTTCATTCAATCTACGACCGTCTCGTGAAGACTTTCATCACTCCCATCGACAGAGAAGACATCAGCAAGTTAGCTTCTCTATACGACGATGTCCTAGACTACATCTACGCCGTTGTCAACCGCTTGTATCTCTACGAGGTTGCTTCACCAACAGAACCGATGAGACGGTTCGCCGACTTAGTCCTGAAGTCAGTCCGGGAAATCGACTTCGCCTTCGCCAGCATTCAAAAGATCAAGGCCTCTGAGATTGAGACCAGATGCAATGAAGTCGACACCTTGGAGAACGAGGCGGATGTTGTTCTGAACGAGGCCGTCGCCGCCCTTTTCAAGACAAACGATGCGATCTCTATCATCAAGTTCAAAGAGGTCTACGAACTGATGGAAACGATTACTGACAAGTGTGAGGATGTTGTCCAGGTGATCAGGGACATCATCCTAGAGTACTCCTAGTCAAAAAAGGGTTCGCGAATGTCCACGGCAGTACCGTTTGAGATAGTCGTCCTGGTGGTCGTTGTTGCCCTAGGCTTCGATTTCATGAACGGGTTTCATGACGCAGCCAACTCCGTTGCTACCGTGGTTTCTACGAGGGTTCTTACTCCCCGTGTCGCTGTGCTCTGGGCTGCGTTCTTCAATTTCGTGGCAGCCTTTGCCTTCGGAGTCAACGTGGCCTCTACAATCGGTAAGGGAACCATAGACCCGAAGATAGTCACCGCCTGGCTGCTCCTCGCGGTTCTCACCGGTGCCATATCTTGGGACGTCATAACGTGGTGGTTTGGCCTGCCTACGAGTTCGTCTCACGCCTTGGTGGGCGGCCTCATCGGCGCTGGTGTCGTGAAGGGAGGGTGGGGCGTCGTCCAGACCGCTGGTGTCAGCAAGATAGCATACTTCATAGTGTTGTCTCCCGTGATTGGCTTCTTTGTCGCGATTGGCTTAGTCCTGCTCACGGTGAGGATTGCTATGCGGTATTCCCGTTCCACATCTGATCACGCGTTCCGACGGCTTCAGCTCGTCTCCGCGGCCCTCTACAGTCTAGGGCATGGGACGAATGATGCGCAGAAGACAATGGGGATCATAGCTGCCCTTCTTTTCGCTCAGGGACTGTTAGGTTCGACGTTCTACGTTCCGTTCTACGTGATACTGTTGGCGGGAACCGCTATGGGTCTTGGAACCTATTTCGGGGGTTGGAGGATAGTTCGCACGATGGGCATGAAGATTACGAAGTTGCATCCTTTCGGAGGGTTCAGCGCCGAGACCGCAGCCGCCTCAACACTCTTCGCCACTGCTTCCCTTGGAATCCCGGTCAGCACAACTCACACAATAGCTGGGGCGATCATGGGAGTAGGTTCGACGCGCAGACTCTCAGCTGTGAGATGGGGAGTGGCCCGCAGAATCGTCTACGCGTGGGTCCTCACGATTCCCGCCGCGGCCGCGATAGCCGGCCTATCATACTATGTACTGAGACTTGCAGGCCTCAGCTAAGCAAGATAGAGACAGTTTCCCTAGGGTTCCTTAGAAGGGAACCAACCCGTGGGTTCACATCCCAAGCAGGGAACCGAAGCCTCAGTCAAGGTTCGGATTGCTATCTTGTCCTCTACCCCAAAGAGACTATTCTTGGGATGATCATCGTCGGTGACGTCTAAGCACCTGCCCCAAAAAGAAAATTCGGACGGGTGGCTATCCTGATTAAAAATCAGACCATCTTAGTTGCGCTACGACGAAGAGAGCACCGATTAACCCGTAGAAGAATTCTTCGCCTCGGCTTCCCGTTCTTGACTTCCACGGTGAACGATCGTTCCAGCCTACCATGAGCAGAATTCGATAACGGCCCGTTTCTACTTGGCGGGCACTTCGATCTGCCCTTTGACTGGGACATGAGCTGGTGTTTTCAAATCCAGCCTAGGCAACCTCGGCTTTACCAGAATCACCCTTTCTAATGGAACTGGCAGAAGTGTCTGGTACACCTGTTCCAAGATTTCTGCAAGGCAGGACGCGTGAAGCAGTCCAATAGAAGACACGGGGAGAAACGTAGGAGTCACAATCTGGGTTGTTCCCTCATTCAACTGGTACGCCGGCTGATCGCGATCTATCCCTTTCCCGCAGGCGACGCAGAACGGAGTAATGTCTCTCTGATAATCCTTCACTGCCTGATGACCCCTAGTACCCCCCTCGACAGGGCGAGGCTAATAACGGTAGCCTTTACACCGTACTCAAAACAGGTAAACACTTTCACTATCACGGGCGAGGCTTTTGATGAAAGACGACGCGCGCTGATACTTCACAGGGTAATCAGGATCAGAGCGATCTACTTCCCGGACAAACCTAACCTTTCCCGGCTCCAATCACGCGGACGCCTACAATCAACTCGACCTCGTCCTCTCTCGAATAGACAATCATAAACCGTCGACCTCACGGGTACGTTTGCTTCCTCTAGGAAGTCTTGAAAACCGGTTAACTGCGTCCGTTCCTTGTAACCGCCGCAACCCCCCGGATTAATCTCACTGAAATATGATCGACAGTCGCCCATATCAAAGTCAATTCCTGATTAGTTTGGATTTTTTCGACTGTTTTGTGAGTCGTTCCGCACACCGCCGGCTCAATAATTCTTGGAGAGGATTCTTCTCCTTTATCATAATTCAAGCCTCGCCTCGGCTTCTCGGGAGCCGCGTGATGATTTGTTGTGGAGGGTCGCATGGACACTGGGCACAAGTACCAGAAACTCCATCGAAAAGTTCGGACTCGCATAAACCACAGCCAAGCACTATACTAGTTTCTTGCCGAAGAACTCGCTCATGTCAAAGAGTCTGGTTCTCTGTCGGCAGTGCGAGCAGGCTGTTCGGCTCGGGCCATAATGATCTCGCCCGGGGTCGTGAAGGAAAGTTGAGTGCAAAAACAAGAATCGTATCGGTAGAGCTGAACCGGAAGCATCTGGCTACCGTGTGCAGGCTGGAAGGAGGCTGCTAGGATACTTGTCAGACAGAACATGGTTCAGTAGAACAAGTAACGTTTTGCTTTTCACTAGCTTCGTCCTGCTGGGGGTTTTATTGGTAGGCCCACTGGCGTCCAGCGATCAGTCTCATCCGCGGAGCACCAGTATGGCTATGCCGGCTGGCGCTCCATTCGATCATATCGTCACCGTCATGATGGAGAATCAGGCGATGTGCAGCGTTTACACCGGCTGCGGTGGCTCAGGCACGTACGAGAGTACGTTGGCAGACCAGAATGTTCTGGTTATGACTTGGGGAACCATCAATCATAACAGTGAGCCGAACTATATTGCTCTGTTAGGAGCAGTCGACGATGGAAGTACAAGTGGAGATGGAGTTTGTTGCTACTTCGAAACCACGCCTAACTTGGTCGATAAGATAGAAAATGCAGGATTGACCTGGCAGGCTTTCGCTGAGGACGCTGGTAGCTCGGGAACTTGCAGCTTCAGCCCTCCAAGGAGTGGGGACCATTTTCCTTTCATCGACTTCTCTGACATGAACACTGCGAGCAGATGCTCTCACTTTCTGACAACCGCATCCTCGAGTGACCCGGAATTTCTGGCTTCACTGAATACGGC
>VBBE01000041.1 GCA_005884605.1 Candidatus Bathyarchaeota archaeon | reverse complement strand
CATCGACACGGAGCGATGGGTGATCAGATACACGCCCAGGCGAAACGGGTCCAACTGGTCCAAGTACAACATAGCAACGGCATGGAAGTTGCTCAATGAGAATAAGATGACCCCCGCAGGCATTGCGAAACTACCGAAGGATGTTCTGGAGGTATGGGAGAAATACCGACCTCAAGCGACCGTAATTGTTAGAGTGACCCAGGGAAGAGGAATCAGATTCGCCGATGGGAGAAACTATCTCTCAATGGTCAGGATGCCGGCTCGAGCTCCCTGACAAGAAAATTCCGACCTAGATGCAATTTGGAAATCTCGGCGACCTCAACTTTCCAAAGCAGGGCAGGCCAAGGTTGCAAACCCACATGAGTTAACATCCGTGGTGGGGCGGGTGGGATTTGAACCCACGATCACTGGTGCCCGAGACCAGTATCCGAGCCGGGTTTTGTTGCCCTTTGACCAAGTTGTCCCTGCCTCGCGGCAGGCTGGACCACCGCCCCCAAGACCTAGAGTAATCTAGGAGAAATAAGTCCTTCAGATGGTCCGAAATTATGCCAACGACCCCCTCTCTTCTGAGAATAGTGTTTCCTCCATTCAACTGCGGCACGTGAAGACCCTACAGTTCGGTTCAAAAGGATCGCTTGCTCAGCAACGTGCTGTTTTCTAGCGATTACGAAACCAATCTTATCAACGAACACTCGCATATCATGGACCCTTTGAATCTGAAGAGCATACGCGTCTTTCCTTAGGAAGACGGTCTTGCTGCCATTCTTCCAGGTAGCTCCTTTTCTCTTCCGAAGGTACGTATTGGAATGTAGCTGGAAATGTGATTGAAGTAAGGAGGTCACCAATCCCAGCAGTTCTGGATTTGAATTGCCAAGCACGATCTGAAGCCTCAGACAGCCATTATCAGTGCAAACGTCTGCACAACCATCTGCGGAGAACAAGCCACGCAAGAACTCCGCCGGATAAGCATCCGCAAAAGGCCTAAGCTCCACTAACGGAGATCTAAGGAATAATCCCAAGGATCGCGAAGAGTACTTGGACTCATAGTACACTTTTCCCAAATCGTGTGTCATTATTATCTTGTTTGTTTTCCGACCAAGAATATGACCGACCGCCAGATTGAAGGCTTCCGCAAAATCGCGGTCTCGAACAGCCAATTTTACATAGTGATGGTAATCCGAGTCTTCGACAAAGCTGCCATCACCCAAGAAAGATCCAATTACGAAGCTTAGGTCTTCAGAGGGTTCAAAATTCAAGACATTGCTACCAGCTCTGCTTGGCTACATAGCCAGTAGTGATTGACGAAAGTGTTTGCTCTGGATAAACCAAGAAATCATGACGTCACGTAACTGGGAGATAAGGCATTCAACTGTTGTCGTCGGCCGATTGTAACTGGCCGTACTTGGCTTGATGTGCTTTCTTGGAAGGTGATCGTGTTATTTCGATTGCTTACGGTCGGATGAGGCTTTCTTGTTACCATTGAAGTATGTTCGAACCAACTTTTCGAAGAATATGCTGAAGCCGCCGGTCCGGCCATAATAGACCTTGTCGACCTCTTGCCTTACCAGTTGTTCTGCTTCGGACGATAAAGAGATCATTACTTTGCCCATGGTATCTCTAGACTACTGGAGATAGCTCTGGGCCGTTTTATGCTTATCCCCTGCTGCCATCCGATCGGCAAAGAATAAGAGCTCAAAAAGCTGACGTGAAACCGCTAAACACGCGCTTGCTACAAGGGCTTGGGAAAAACCGAGAGAAACCTCTTAGATTCGGTTCAGGACGTTTTCAGAACCATTGCCACGATATCCTTCGGACTTCACGCCGGACTTGCGTCGGTTGAAGGCCTGGCCCTCCATGAAAGATAGTCTTTGGAGGCAACCCTACCTTATCGAGCTAACCTATGCCGATAACTTCCGCCTGGTAGAGGATTCCATTCATGGCCGAAGTCTTAGGATTCTGGAAGTTGGTTGCGGGACCGGTTTCATGAGCCTAGAGCTAGCTAGGATGGGCCATGACGTTGTTGGAATAGACCTCGATGAGAGGATCATCCGCGTAGCTAGGAGGACGATGGAAACGGACCCTTACAGTAAAACCCGCGGCGACCTACGCTACGAAGCAGCGGACTTCAACAAATGGTCTGATGCTGCGGGAACATACGACATTGTTCTCTTTAGCCGGGTCCTCCATGATCTTCCTCATCCCAGAAGTATCCTCTCTAGAGCTCACCGCTTGTTGAAAAATAGAGGAAGACTGGTCTGCCTAGAATATGCGTATGACAGAATGGACCGGAGAGCTGCGACCTGGCTCTACCAAATTCAACGAGCACTAGAACTAACAGGTGGGTATTCATCTCATCTTCCGGAGAGTCCGAGAGAAGGTGTTGAAAGGATATTGAGAGAAAACCTGTATGGAAGGAAGGAGCATATCAACAAGTTTGAAGAGATGAGGCATCCTCTCGAACAACTCTTCCATAAAGGACGCTTCTCCTGGCACTGCTACTATTGTTGGGGCATATTCAGCTCGATGAGAATCCACGATCGGAATAGGGAGAAGGCACTCGCGATCTTCTTCAGAGGGATGGAACAGTTATTGATAGATTCCAGAGAGATTCAGCCGGTATTATTCCACTTCGTGGGAACCAAAGCTTCAGCGTAAGCTCCTTGCGATATTTCTCTACTGACGGGCTTCTAGGCGAGTTTCTGAAGCAGCCTGGCAACCCCCGCAACAGCCACTACGACTCCAACAGCCAAGCCTAGCCGATCGTTAAGAGCGAGGGCCAAGATTGCGGTTATGCTCCCGGCTATGAAGTCTCGGAAGAGTCCCTTGCTCTTGTCAGAGGTATCGAGAACGTCTGAGCCGAGGACAAGTAGGAGGATCAGAAAGTATACCGGTTCTTGGCTTATGGCGTTGGCGATTAGGAAGCTGGCTACCCAGGCCGCCGACTCGGCCACGGGACGTAGAGCCGGTCGTAGCTCTGCCAGCTTGTACGACAGATCGCTCATGTAGGATAGCTCTATAGAAGGATAGAAAAGGCAACCCGACTTTTTCTACTGCGTCCCAGTCAAGCACTGAAAATGTCAATCTTGCCAATGACTCAGAAGTCCTAGTCGAGATAACCCCGTACGTCTTCTCGACTTGGGATCATACCACATCAAAATTCTAGCGAATCAATTCTGAGTCTCCGGAAAGGCTCAGACAATCTCTATGAGGTCGAGGGACGGGTATCCCTTGTCGAAGTTGAAAGTGGCCCCGTGAATATGCGTGAAAGGTTTCACTCCATAGATCAGAAGATGTCCGTTCCAGCTTTGGACCTTTATGTGATAATCGGCTTGCCTGAGAAACTCATCACGCACCTTGGTAGGACGTGACGATATTCCGATGCTGAAGGCCCCTTCGTCCCGCAAGCCTTCTCCTATCTCTGTAAACCCTGGAAGTGTCACATCCTCCCCGTAGACCTGAACGAGCTTGTCAAAGTTCATGGTTAACATCATGCCAGTTGACATTTCTTTCAAGGCGTTCCATGTTCTGTAGAACTCTGCGAGATCGCTCATTAGCTGCCCCCTCAACTTTAGCCTCCAAGGCTTCGAAGGCAGCTGCGAGTTGAACTCGACTATCCGAAGTCTCTCTCCCAAGGCTTTGTCGCCTACGTAGGGTCTCAGTGCCTCCGCCGAGGATTCCGAGCTGAAGGTTCCGGTTGAAACGCTGAAGCAGGCCCCGCCTTGGTTAACGAAATTAGACCGGATCATATTGATCAGCAACCTCAGCGACTGCGGGGAAACATTGCTCTCCGTGTCGATCATGAAGAACGAACCTTTCCGGACTCCACCTCCCAGCAACTGGTCGAGCTCTCTACTTCCCGTTGAGTAGTGGGTTGCAGTGTGTGGAACTTTCTCTGGACTTCTAACTATACTCGGTGGGCCGTTTTCGTATTCTTCGTCCAAGAAAGTGAACCTCCCCTTTTCCAAGGAGAATGGAAAATGTTGGCTCTGGACTCTGAATCCTCTTAGCTTGTCTATTCCGAGAGACCTGATTCTTCTGCCCTCTATCTCGTTCTGTTCGAGGGTTACGACTCCGTCGACCAGATAGCCGAGGTTGTCGGCTCGTTCGGCCTCACTGACGAGAATCACGCTTACTTTTGTCTGATCTAGTTCGGACATGACGGCCGACTCAAGCATTTTTCGTCCTTCAGGTGTCGCGTTTCTCAACGCTCCCTCCCAGCTATCTACGACAAGGATTGATTTCTGCTTGGCCTGTTTCAGGCGTACGATCTTCGAAAAAACACTGTCGGTGTCGGAGCCACGAAGGTCGTGGAATTCGTCATTCCAGCTGGCCTTAGACGATCTCCCGGACATAGAATCGATAACCTCATCGATCCAAGGAAACTGTATGCGCAGCTTGACCGGCGACACCCTGCTGGACGCGTAGACCCTGCGCGAGTCCGCAACAGCATTCAGGATCTCGAAGGCGAGAGTTGTTTTCCCGGTGCCGGGTGCTCCTTGGATGAGAAGGACGTTTCCTGGAACTTCGAGAAACTCCAAGAACATGTTCATCATAGGGGATGATGTCGCACGGACTACCGAGGATTCGAGAGCTTGAGGATCGGGTTTCGTTCCCGAGGCTATCAAATTATTATCATGAATTGATGAGGGGCGTGAAAGATTTCAAGAAATTGTCTCCTTCGCGGTGTTTGGGTGGGAACCAATGTGATTGTTATGTCACGTTGACCCTCCACATGGCAGAAATTCGGTAGACCCTAGTCCTCAAAGCCTAGAGAGTGACATGTATGGTGGGTAACGGTGCCAAAACTCAAGTTCAGCAAGGACTACCTCCAGCGTTTGACGAAACCTATTCCTAAGAAAGACCCGAACATGCGAACGGCAACATCGACTGAGACTCTATCAGAACCGCGGCATCCTACAGGGTTTCACCAGTACTGCACGAGTTGCGGGCGGGAACAGCTTTTCAGCGTGGACACATTAGGTTGGAAGACCTGCACTGTATGCCGCCGTACCGCTCCGGACAGAAGTCAGAGTCCAATATGATGTAGTCAAGTACAATTTTTTAAACAGGTTGGGGTAGAAAGCTCTTGACCCTTTCTTGCAGCGATCCTACGAACGCTTCAGTTCGGATGTTCTAGACGCTGCTTCTGCCCCAGTTCGGCTTCACATTCTCAAGCTGCTAGTCTCCAAAGGTCCCCTCCCGTACACTGAGATAATGTACGAAGCGAAGATGGATCCTGTGCGGGACGCTGGAAAGTTCGTCTATCATCTCAAAACCATCCGTAAAGCCGGTTTGGTTGCGATCGAAAAAGGCACGAAAAAGTACAGCATAACAGATCTCGGAAAGATGCTCGTCGAGTTCTCGCGCGACCTGGAAGAGTGGGTCGCCGTTAGGCGAGGCCGCCTGTTCGTCCGAACCTCCAAAATGACGATAGAAGAGTTTGACCGGACCCGAATCGCCTCTTCTCTCGTCACCGAGGCCGGGATGCCCCAGAGCCTAGCAGATGAGGTAGCCTCAGAAGCTGAAGAAAGACTTCTACGATTCGGAACAACCTATCTCACCGCCCCCCTAGTTCGCGAACTCGTCAATACAATCCTCGTCGAGAGAAAACTCGAGGAATACCGCCACAAGCTAACCCGACTGGGACTCCCTGTCAACGATGTAACAATCCTCCTCAAGGAAGCTGGCCGAAAACATCTCGATTCGGCCTGGGTACAGCAATCTGCAGGGGCTGCTGTCACTGAAGAATATGTCCTGCTGAACAGCCTCCCCAGACCACTAGTCGACGCCCACTTCAATGGACGGATCCACCTGGAAGACGCAGAGTCCTGGATACTCAAGCCCAGCATATTCTTCCATGACCCCCGCCCCTTCCTCCGAAAAGGACTCCCACGGTCCACGCCACCAGTTTCCTTCGAAACCGCGCTTGGAGCATTACTCCGGCTGGCTCGCATAACCGAAGGACAGGCGGCAAGTGAGCAAGTCTTCGATCACATCAACGTCCTACTGGCACCGTTCATTCAAGGGGTTCCGATCCAAAGAGTCCAAGAAGCAATCAGACTGTTTCTCTCCCAACTCAACTGGGACGGCTTCTCAAACAGCCTTCCCTTCCGGACTACCATCGGACTTGACCGAACGATTCCTAGATCTCTCGAGAAATCGGACGCGATAGCAGCCAATGGGAAGAGAGAGGGGGTGTACGGCGACTACGCCCACGAAGCTGAAGAATTGTTCCGGACAGTCATAGATGCCAGCATGGAAATTGCAAGGAACAATCTCCTAGTCAACCCTTCAGTCACAGTGAACCTCAACCGGGAAAATCTTTCTGAGCCTGACAGCCTTCTCTCGATGACATATGAGACGTCCCTGAAATATTCTATCCCAAATTATAGAATTCATGATTCAGAACAGACCGTCACAGTATCCTCCGACGGAAATGCCATAGTTGCCGATAGCACGAACGTTGCCAGTGGAGCAATAGTTGGAACGGTCCAAGTCAACCTCCCGAGAATATCCTATGAGGCAACGGGAAAAGACGAGCGATTTCTCCAGGGAGTTCAGAACGCAGTGGATGAAGCGGTAAAGGCCCTTGAGATTCGAGGACAAGCCATACAGGAAAGAATGAAGGAGGGACTTCTGCCCCTACTTTCATGGGAAACAGATGGGAGCAAGTATTATGGATCCCAGCCAATGGCAGAGATAGGTCTCCTTGGGCTGAACGAGGCGGTCAGGCATCACATCAAGAAGGATGTTGAAGCCAAAGATTCCCTCGCCTTTCTCAAAGAGATCATCGAAGCAGCACGACGAGCCATATCAGAAAGCGACAATCCTAAACTCAGAATCCGTGTCGGGCTTCATCCTTCTCCCGAAGCGTCATCGAGGCTCGCGATCATTGACGCTGAAAAATACGGATTCTCCACAATAGTCTACCAAGGATCCAAACGACACCCTTACTACACCGACGTGCCCCTAATCCCGTTGACACAGAAAATGCCGTTATCTTCACGGGCGTATCTTGAGGGGGAAGCTCAGAAACTCCTTGACGGAGGGACAACCTTCCCGCTTCTCATGGGGGAGAAGGCAGAGAAAGAAGGTTTGGCGAGAGCATCACAAGTGCTCGCGGACTCGGGAGTCAAACACTTCACTTTTTCCAAGATGCTATCCAGATGCCAATTCTGTTATCAAGTCAACACTGGAGTCCATGCGAGATGCGCGAATTGCGGCTCAGACAAACTGACGTTTGTCGCGAAACGTGCTGGTAGACTGATTCCAGTCGACCTGTGGACCGAGCCAAGGCGGAGAGATCTAGACAGAATCGCAGCTTATGACTTCTCATAAGCAAACCAAGCCTCTGGCAATACACCATGCGCCCAAAGCTGTGTCAAGCGGTCGGACAGACTTCCCCCTACACCATTTTGAGTGTTCAATAAAGCCTGTAAGAAAAATTGTCGAAGGCGCTAGATAGTTCCAAAGACCAAGCCGAGTAATCCCATCCTCAGCACCACGCCGTTCCCGACCTGAGCAAAATATTTCGCGTGGCTCGTTGAGTCGACACTAGAGTCTATCTCATCAACCCTCGGCAACGGATGCATCACTATCGAACTCTTCTTTGCGCGCGAAAGCTCATCTGAGGTCAGTCGGTAGGACCCCTTGACCTTCTCGTATTCGGCTAGATCTCCGAACCTCTCTTTTTGGACCCTTGTCATGTAGATCACGTCCAACTCTTTCAGATATTGTTGCAACGAAGTGGTCTCCTCAACATCAATTTTCCTCGAGACTTCTTCCAAGACCTCTTTTCTCATCTTTAGTATCTCTGGTGAGATGAGAAACAATTTCACTTTGTATTTCGCTAGTGCATAGGCGAGCGAGTGAACAGTACGGCCATACCGCAGATCTCCGATCAGTCCAATGCTGATGCCATCAATTGCCCCTAGCTCCTTCTTGATCGTATAAAGGTCGAGTAATGCCTGGGTGGGATGCTCCTCTGCACCCGATCCGGCATTGATCACTGGGACCTTCGAAAACTCCGCAGCCATTCTTGCCGCTCCCTCGAGAGGATGCCGGACCACAAGCACGTCGGCATAGTTCTCTACAACCCTCACGGTATCTGCAAGATTCTCACCCTTCTCGACAGACGTTCCCTTCGTCTCCGCAAATCCGAGAGCAGTCCCGCCGAGCCTCGTCATCGCGGACTCGAAGCTCAGCTTCGTTCGCGTGCTTGGTTCGTAGAATAGGGTCGCCATTATCTTCCCATGAAGCATATCGGACCCAGTCTTCGCCAGAGGTTCCATGACCTGCGCCATGTCCAGAATGTGATCGATCTCCGATCGAGAGAGGTCGCGAACGCTAACTATGTCTCTGCCAGCAAAGTTAGATGGGGGTGGCATTCCGATTCCTTGCTAAATCAAGGAGTCCTATAACTAGCTTCAGAGTGAACCAATGATGATCGTTCAAGTTCTAGCGATAACTTCAGACTTATTCCTCCAATCGAGAATCATAGAGCTTGTAAGGTCGCTGGGTGCTAACGCCAAGGTGGTAACAAGTGAAGAAGCTCTGATTAGAGAAGCGAACTCGACGCATCCGAACTTGGTCATACTCGACCTAGCCGCATCGGACTATGATCCCTTCTCGTGTGCCCAAAAGCTGAAGACCATGATACCTCGACCTAGAATGCTGGCCCTTTTTCCCCACATCAGAAGAGACCTCAAACTAAAAGCCGAAAAAGTATTGATCGACTACATCGTACCGAACTCAGCTTTCCTCAAGACTCTCAAGGACGTCTTGGAGAAAGAGGTCCGAACCAAGTGAGCTGGATCGTCAAGGACCTCTGGGAGACACTGGACAAGCGTCGCGGAGAATTCGAGGGTCTCTGGCAGGATCGTACTTTACGAGCCTTTGAAACGATCAACTGGATTGCCAGCGAAGTCGGGGGACGCTGGGGGGTTCTCATACAGATCAACTTTCCACCTGGCCAGGAGAGACCGGACGTCACCCGCATTGGGCATCGAAACCTGAGCATCCTAGTGAACAAGAACAGGAAGAAGTTCGAATCGGTAACCGAAGACGAGGTTAAGCAGGCGGCTCAGCAGATGACCCCCCTCTCGTTTGATCCGGCTCGCTTTGGTCATGAAGGATTTAGAGCAAGAATAGCATCTGGGCAGATAGACTGTCTGCCGAGCGGGGTCCATCTATGGTGCGATATAACACCCGAGATCTTGCAGTTCCTTGATTGGATATTCGTAAACGGATACGGACTGAAACCCGCGTCTCATGCTTAGGAGACGGGCATGAGCTTCTTGCCCAGTCTTCGCTCGATGTCCATCTTTGCCCGCTTCAGTTGCCTAGCACGCTCTGCCTTCTTGAGCTGTTCGAGCGCCCTATCGAGCTCGTCACAAGCCCTCTCCAGCTCTGCAAACATCTCTCCCCTATCGCCATCTGCCATAGAATATCTGCCCCTTACGACCCTGTTCGCGAGAAACGAGGCTCACGGCGGGCATAAGCGTTCCTTAACCCATCCAGCCCACCAGCCGAAACAGGAAGCAGGTCCCGAGCGAGGCGCTCTGGAAAGAACAAGGAAGGAATCTAGTCACGAGGCTCCATCGACGCTGACCAAGTGCCCTCTCCAATATTGTTTTTGATGCCCTAATGTAATTCGAAAAGGTTCGGAAACCCCGAGATATCACCGGTAAGCTCTGGTAGAGAAATGCTTTATTTCCGCCAGGAGTGAGAGGAGGGAAATGAAAATGCTACGTGCAACACCAATTCTCGCTTCCGCACTCTTAGCCCTAGTCGTTTTCGCACCCCTCACCCAAGTTCAGGCTACAACGCAGACAATCAATTTCTCCAAGACCCAAACCTTTGGTCACATTACGGTGGCCATCAGTGCCAACATCACGATAGACACGACGGCTGAGACCATTACCGGGACTGTAAGCGTAACCGCGGTGAACGATACTTCCGGTCAGACAATCTTTTCGAGGACATTCAACGTCAACACCAGCTACGCTTCCACAGGAAGCACTAGTGGCGCTAGCTTTGTCCTGATGATCCCTACCGTTGGAGAAGTGCTGGGCGCTAGCTGCACGGCAAACGCATCTACGGGCGCCAGTTCGTGCCTCGTTTCAAAGAACCCGGACGTGAACCATGATGGCATGGTGAATATTCTGGATGTGGCGACAGTGGCGTCTAGCTTTGGAACTTCCAACCCGGCATACGATCTCAATAATCGCGGCGTGGTCGACATGACAGACCTTGCGGTTGTAGCAGCAGACTTCAACGCTCCGGTAATCTGGTAAGACCTCCCTAGACCATTCTCTCTTCCTTTACTTTTTTCGCGGCTCTATCCCAGGTGTGCCCACAACTACCATTCGCTACATCAGATGATAGGTTGCCCATTACTGAAATTTGGTGACACTGAATCTTGGGTGAAGCGAATAGATTGCGAATCTAGGAGTTCAACCTGTTTCGTGAATACGGTCTGCAGCTATCGCGAACATCGCATTCTTTTTCTGGTCAGTCTGCAAATGAATGCTTTCCGATCGCGTTCGTCATCTTGTTCAGGCCTAGGGCACCGCATTCGACTTCGAGGTCCCGGGGACGCCACGACTATCCGTCGGTTTAAACGACACTTTCTTCCAATTTGCACATACCCAGGCGGTCTCCATGAACCAAGGACCTCCATTTGGAATTTCTGTCGATCTTCAGGAGTCTCTAAGAGAATAGGCCTCAAGAATTCCCTAAGACGCTGGTAATCATGAGCGGCTTTGTCATAGTCTGCAAGAAGAGGAGATGCCCCCATCCGAAGCAAAACTCGTTCCTGACCTATTTCTTCAACTATAGGGCTCGGGCGGTTCTCAATTATTCGCTCGAGCCCTCCGAGTCGCTCTACATGAGTAGGATTCAAGAAGTTGGCCCAGAAGGCTCCTTTCACGAATTCCTTAAAGAAAACTGCAATGTCAAGATCCGCGTCGAAAGAGGTAAGTGGAAATTTCTCGCGGGTTTCCTGAAAAATATCATCTTCACCTACGCTAAGCGGACGTTTAGGTCTGAAGCCTTCATGGACAAAAGCCCAGTTTAGGTTCTGCTCTCGCGACAGGCGCTTTACAAGCTGTAGGAGCTTTAGCTCGAAAGGCGATTCAGAGTCGACTTCGAAACGGGAAAGCGGGTACGTTGCTACGACACTCCCCGCGCTGCCGAATCGTTTGTCAACAGGTGAAGTGGGTCTATTGATCGGCTCTATGACCGAGGACTTCCACGAAAGAAGGGTTTGATTCTCCTGTGCTTTGATCCAATCATTGTCAGAAGGTGACGAGTAGAGTTGAAGCCGGTCATTTTCCCCCGTCTCGAGAGACTTCAAAACTTCTGACAATCGTTCGTTAGTGAAGCGAGTTTTTCGAACGCCCTTCGAAAGACGCCCAAACTTCATAGTGTTGAAGTCGAGAGATTGTTCAAGTCCAAGGAGCTCGACAAGTATTCTTGTCCTTTGTACATACTTCTCGATTGGGAACGATGCATAAAGCCCAACAAAACGGGCTCCTTTCCATGACTTCAAAATGCTCAACTACTAGACGAACTCATAAAGAACGAACCTGAACTTCGGGTAGACCCGGAAGATATTGTAGTGGGCCTCTCTGTAAAGACTGACCTGGTCGGAGTGCTCTATGAACGGATTTACCCCTTCGTGGTATGGTTTGACGTCGATGATTTCTCCTGGTCGCGCATATTTCCCGGCCGCGAGTTGTATTGGCTCTCCCTTGTAGTCTCCCGAACCATAGGCATCCACAAAATCACTTCGTGAGAGTCTAACCCTTGCCACGGGGTCGTTGCTGTCAAGAGTTCTTGTTACGTCGCCAACAGTAGTTGCAGGCTCTCCGATAGGAGTTATGCCGCTAGTTCCACACAGTGCTTCGACTCGGCTCACAATCGATACAGATCCCGTATCCTGGTCCCGGGTTGAAGAATCCTGGAGCGCCTAGACGGTGAATGTCAACACTCGTAGCCAGCACGAATGCCGCCGCCCAAACGTCCGCGCCGGATGGTTCGCCGCAATAGTCCACGCAGACCCCGAAATTCACGTAGGCCCCTGTGGGTCTTTGAACGTAGTAGGAGTATTCCCAGCATAAGTGTAGGAGTTGAAACTCTGAGGAGAAGACTGGTATCCTCCCAGCGGGTCCTGACTGATAAATCGGCCGATTGCTGGATCATACCATCGTTGATAATCGTAGTACAAACCTGTTGCAGTCGAGTAGGGTTTGCCGGTGAAACGGTAGGTCTCACTTCCGGATGCTCCGTTGTCTTGTCCGTAGGGCTGGTAGCTGTCGGAGAAGATCACGTTGCGACTAGAGCTAGTCATCAGCCGCGTGTTTCCAAGAACATCCGTGTGATAGTAAACGACTGCTGGACTTGCGCCGCCATATCCCGTGACCTTCGCGATACGCAGCCCGCTAGCGTAGACATAATCGACATCTGCGCCACTGATGAGATGCTCGAACATTGTCTCTGTGCCCTGGTAAGCGTACATGATTATCGACGAGCCTTCTCTCGCCTCGACTCTACGCCCGAAGCCATCATACGCATAGTAACCCTGGACCCCAGAGTCGTTGCCTACGCTCAACAGGTCGCCTTGGATATCCCATGTGTAGGTCCAGTGTGTTGAATTGACGTTCTTGGTGGATAAGCCCCCGTTGGGGTTGTAGCCATATCGAGTGGTGATGCCTTGCTTGTAGAGTTGAGAGGCTCGTTATTGGCCGGATTGTAGCCGTAGGTTGTTGTGACCCGTCTGGTGCCAGTGGCTGTGCCGTTCAGCCCCTGCACGAGCCTGTTTCCCAGGGCGTCGTACTGATACCAAAGACCCGTAACCGTGCTTCCGTTGATTGTTGTAGAATTTGTGAGTCTCCCGATAGAATCGTACATGTACGATTCTGATAGCGCTAGAGTGGAGCCTGTCGGGGTTCTCGCCTGACCTGATACGCTGGCAACTGTTCCTATGTTGTAGTACTGATAGTTGAGCGAGAGAACGGTGGTGGTTCCATTTGTCAGCTTGATCTGTGAGGATCGCGAATCCTTGTCGTATGTGTAGTTCGCGATGAGCCCGTTTCCATACTGGACACCCCTGACCTGGTCGTTCGAGTAGTAGGAGAATCTTGCAAAGTAGGTTCCGGAACCAAGCTGGGGCCCGGTCGCGTTGATGATTCTTCCGAGCCCATCGTAGGAGTAATGGACAGCGAGGAAGTCGTTGTGGGTTATCTGAGAGACAACCTCGCCATTGTACGTGTATGAGAGGGAGTATCCCGCTCCAACTATGCCATCAGGGGTTGGAGATGATGGTATCTTTGGCGGGTCTAGGTATCCATTGGCCATGTAGTTGTAAGGTGCGCTAGTGTAGACGTCGTACATTATGAAAGAGCCGGAGATGTAATTTATGTTTGTCACCATGGTCCAGCGATGGTCAAGGGCCTTGAACAGATAATCGCCGACGCGTAGCTGGGTGACTGAGAACCATCCGATCGTCCCGTCAGCCTTCATAACATACAACTTCTGAATAGTAGCATTGTCGGTCCTTAGATCCTGTGGATCTTGCGTCCTGATGATGAGCATGTTGCTGGTCTGGACCACTGCCATCCGGGTAACGGTTGACACGGCAAATTGGCCTGTGGTGACGTTGTAGGAGAGGAGCCGGTCCCCGGTCTTGAGATTCTGGACTGGAATCCGCGAGCTATCGGCCATTGTTATTAGCGTCCCAGGCGCGACACTCCCAGGATAAGACGATGATTAGTCATTCGGGAATCATTCTTAAGAGGTTCGGAACAGTATTGTGTAGGAAAGTCAAATTGAGCGGTTGCTTGTGTGATTACTAGCTTCTCAGGTCCTAGGGACTGCTCAATTCTTCTGTCTTCGATTTGGCTTTTGACTGCCCTCGATTAAGGATGATTCTCCACGCGATGAGTAGCGCACCAACTATAGTGGCCAGTGCTGGTCCGACGTATCCTGAGAGGAAGTAGCCGAGTGGTGATGCATTTTGGCTTATCCATTGTTGCATGAAATAGTTCGACTGGTATTCGTTGGAGATAGCAACAAGCATGCCTATTGTGATCGCGAACTGAGCGATAATAACAGCCATTACAGCTCGCGATGCTTCACGATGACTAACACTCTCAACAACTGTGGCTTTCGCAGTCCGGGCTGATTTCGGGTTCGGGATTAGGAGTGAGCTGATAGCTCCGAGCGATACGAAAATGCCGGCTGTGAAGGCGGCCCAGCGTGCTCCTTGCGTAATTGCATCGTACAGGATTGAAAGGACGGCGGGTACGTTCCTACCGAATATAGCGAGAAAGGATGGATCGATTCCTCCAGAGAGTCCTGAGTTGAGGGCGGCTGTCAACGCGACTTTCTGCTGTATGGTGAAACTAGCTGTACTAGTCGCGAGATCGGCCACACCAACCGTGGAGATTTGGGCCACCAAGACTGCACCGATTACAGCGATTCCGAAGGCTGAACCGATCTGTCTGACAGTGTTGTTTGCTCCGGATCCTACTCCGGCCTTCTGCCATGGTATACTCTGCAAGACGGTGCTCGTGAGCTGGCTAATCGCCAGACCAACCCCTGCGCCATAGATGACGAGGATAGGATACATGTAAGAGACAGGATTCTCGACGCTGATGATTTGTGATAGGCTGAAGAGCGCAATGGCTTCAAGAGCCATGCCGGTGGTGACGACCCATTTGGGTCCAAACCGGGTGGCTAGAATGCCGGCTACAGGTGCAAAGATGAATACTGAGATCGCCATGGGTAGGAATGTGAGACCGGCATCGAATGCTGAGAGTCCCTTGACCGTTTGAAGGAATATTGAAATGATGAATACTGCTCCGAACTCACCCATAGCAACAATGGTAACCGTGAATAGGCCGTACCGGAAACCCTTGAATTTGAGGAGACTGAAATCAAAGAGTGGAACCTTCCCCATCCTGAGTCGGCGGACCTCGTAGAAAGTAAACATCGCAAGTAGAACAAGCCCGGTTATGATCGAAACGAGGGGAAGTGATACTGGGTTTGAGACAGACCATGTGAACCCTCCCGCCGTGAATTCATTGTTCGGAACAATCCAACCGTAGGTCTGAGCTTCAATAAAGCCGAACAGGAGACTGGCCAGACCGAGCGTGATGAATATCAGTCCGAAGTAGTCAGCGGTGTATTTTGGATCCTTGAATCGAGTCTCCTTAATCGCGAATGCAGCCCCGACTAGGGCTGCGATTCCTATCGGGATATTGATGAAGAACGCCCATCTCCAAGTAAAAGCCGGATCACTTGTAAAGTACCCTCCTAAGACTGGTCCCAGAACTGCGGCCGCGCCTGCAGTTGCACCCCATATCCCGAAAGCAACACTTCGCGCTTTGCCGGCGAAGGTTGTTGTCAGGATTGATAGAGTGGCGGGAGAGGCCATTGCAGCCCCGAATCCTTGGAGCACCCGGCCCAGGAGGATCTGAATCAGATCTTGCGAGAACCCATCGACGATCGACCCGACAATAAATAGAGAGATTCCGGCAACAAAGATCCGTTTTCTGCCGAACTCATCGCTTAGCTTTCCCCACGTTAGAAGGAACGAACCGAAGACCAACGCATAGAGAGACGTGATCCACTCTAGGTCCTTCAGATTGATCCCGAAGTCTTTCTGAATCTGATATTGAGCGACGATCACTATTGTTGCGTCGATCACAATGATTGCGAGAGAGAGGCTCAGGACGAGCAGGATGAGGAGCTGCTTCGGCTCGACCTTGGTCGATCCTCCGGCTGGCGCCGTACCCGCTGGACCCGTTCCTTGGCCTATCTGGCCAGAGGGTTTGCCCTCGCCTGACATTTGAGACGGCATCACACAGTTCGGGGTAATCAAACATTCCCGTCAGAGAAGAGTCTGGCCACCCATGAGGTGTGAAACATCTAAGAACTCGTCCGGAAAAGGCAGCATCTCAGATTGCCAAAGGACCTTCACACAGGCCGATATAGAATCGAGCCGGGACACGAAGTTCGTCTGAGCGATATTGACCCAAACGATACTTCCGGTTTCGAGGGAAAAGCTGAGGATGAACAGAAAGAGTCGAAGAAGCTCAACGAGAAGCTTAGACAGCTTCAGGAAATGCTCTACGCAGAACACGAACAGAAAGTCCTAGTCGTTCTGCAAGCTATGGATACTGGCGGAAAAGACGGGGTCATAAACCGGGTTTTTCAGGGAGTCAACCCGCAAGGGGTCCGAGTCGCGCACTTCAAGGAACCTACCCCTGAGGAACTTGATCATGGTTTCTTGTGGCGAGAACACAAACAAGTGCCCGGAAAGGGAGAACTAACGATTTTCAATCGAAGCCATTACGAGGGCGTCCTGATCGAGAGAGTTCACAACCTCGTCCCTGAGGAAGTCTGGAAACATCGGTACCGGCAGATTAACGATTTCGAGCGATTACTCTCCGAGGAGGACACGACCATACTGAAATTCTTTATCCTTATCGACAAGGATGAGCAGAAGAAACGGTTGCAGCAACGCCTGGACGATCCTTCCAAGAGGTGGAAGTTCAGCGGTGACGATCTTCCTGAGCGAAAATTCTGGATCCAATACATGAAGGCTTACGAGGACACCCTGAACAAGACTAGCACGGAGTGGGCGCCTTGGTATCTCGTTTCGGCCAACCACAAATGGTATAGAGACCTAGTTGTCTCCCGGATAATCGTGAAGGCGATGGAAAAAATGGACCTGCATTATCCAAAGACAAAAACGAATTTCAAGTCAATAGTAATAGAGTGATGATGGCTGCCGAGCGGCTATCCCTCCTTTCTAGTGGTTGCGACTACTGGCCTGTGATGGCTATAGATCCGTTTGTAGTGGTCAGATTGACAACTGCGCTCCCTGCCCCGAGGGTTGTCATGGTATGATTCGTCAGTTGGACCCCTATCCCTGATGAGGACACTGATCCGTTTGTCGTGTTCGGGGTGATCTTGCAGGAGGCAAGGACTGGAATTGTCAGGTTGACGTTCCCGTTCGTCGAGTTCACCTCGTAGGACCCTCCCAAGGATAACGTCGATAGACCCATGGTTACACTACCGTTGGTCGTTGTCACCGTTGCAATAGCGCATGAGGTGCATGTTAGGTTGACAGAGCCGTTAGTATCTGTCGTAGTCATGGTTGTGGCACTGATATTGGAGGCGGTAATTCCTCCGTTCGTGTCAGTAAGGGTGAGGCTGGACGCGCTGATGCTTGACACCTGTAGATCACCGTTTACCGTTACGATCTGCACCGTGTTGAATTGAGTGGAAGCTGGTGTATACGCGTGAACGTCTACGCTGTAGCTTGCCCCGAAGAAAAAGTTGCTCGCAGGGAAGATAGCCTTGAAGACGATGTTTCCGCTAGAGTTTGACTCTACAAATGTGATGGCGTCTGGAGATGACCCGAAACCTCTAGCCGTAACAGTCCCGTTGATCATGAGGTAGGCCTGCGACCATGATGAAACAGAAACCCCCCCATTCGTGTTTGAGACTGTCATCGATGAGGGATTATTGTTGTTCTGGGAAACCGAGGACTGGTAGGGCGTGAAGTTCTTCTTGGTGACCGAGAGGGATGGGCCGAGGAACAGCGATGCGGCGACCACTGCAACGACCGCACCCACCACTACCACAAGGATGATGACAACGAGCATTGTCCTACTAAGCCCGGGCTTCTTGACGGTCGTTGACATGAGCCAGTAGCTGAGGCTGAGCCGCCTTCCTTAAGCCTCTTTCCGGGCAATATCACCGTTGCAAACGCTTCTCTTCAGTAACTATTTTTCTTGTAACTTTTCTTTTCCCGTAACTATTCTTTTTCGCTAACTATTATGTGACCTCCCGGGGTGGTCGATTTCCGCGCGCCCCGCCCTTCGTGAAAACGCGTCCGGTCCACACATGGTCCGCCAACAGCCCACAAGGTGCCATTAGACACGCACCTCAGGCACGGGGCCTTCAAATAAGCGCCAGCCATGATTCTAGAGGTAAGTCTTCCCGGATGCGGACCCTCGTAGCAGAATGCAAGATTCCCACGGCTCCCTCCCGGTACGAGGAGGTCGAGACCATGGCTGAGAGCATAGGCTATGAGGTAATCGACACCGTCGTCCAACACCGGAAAAACCTCCACCACACCTACTGCGTCGGACCAGGAAAACTGGAAGAGATCAAAATGCTAGTCGCCGAAAACGACATCGAAGCAGTCGTCTTCGCCAACACTCTCCCCAGCGCCCAAGTCTTCAAGATACAACGGGTCCTCGGCGGGACAGACATCAAAGTAATCGACCGCAACCTCCTGATCCTCGAAGTCTTCGACAAGCGCGCGATGACGAAGGAGGCAAAACTCCAGATCGCCCTCGCCAAACTTCGCTACACGTTCTCCTGGGGCAGAGAATTCCTCCGGCTTGAAGGCATTCTAGGGGGACAGGTCGGTTGGAGCGGGCCTGGAGACTATCCTTACCATGATTATGAGAGGACGGCTAAGAAGCGGATCGCGAACATGGAGAAGGAACTGAGAGATCTCTATTCGAAGAAGAATCTGCTCAGGGACCACCGGCGAGAACGAGGCTTCCCAATAGTAGCATTAGCCGGGTACACTCAGAGCGGAAAGACCACCTTCTTCAACCGAATGTCCGCAGAACACAAGGACACAGGTCTAGGACCCTTTACGACCCTGTCCACGTTCGCCAGAAGAATTGACCAGAACAACGGTGGCGACAACTTCAGTTTCATACTCATCGACTCGATCGGCTTCATCGAAGACATGCACCCGACAATCCTCAAAGCGTTCAACACTACCCTCGGGGAGATATCGAACGCAGATCTAATCCTCCTTTTCGTTGACGTCAGCGAGGATCTAGAATCGATCTTCAGAAAACTAACAGCATCAAGAGAGATTCTCAAGAAGATAGCGACCAAAGTTCCCCTGGTCATCTGCGCGAACAAAACAGACCTCTGCAATGACGACCGTCTTCAAGAGGGAAAGAAACTGATCTCGCGAACATTCGATGGCGTTCCACTTGTTGAGCTGAGCGCGTTGAAGGGAAATAATACCGAGGAGGTTGTGAAGCAGGCCTATCATCACCTCAACGGTTCGGCATCACTTGTTCCTAGTGCCTCTCTAGAGCTGCACTCCTCTCCATAGTAGATGCTGGGAAATCCTAAAATTCTTCAATGCTATCAGTTGAAGATAGGTAGTTCTAAGTGGAATTAAGGAAACTTCAGCGAACGCCAGATGGAACTTTCCTGGTCACTATACCCAAGGCGTGGGCTAAACGCGTCGGACTCGACCAAGGGTCCGTCGTGTCCTACGAAGAACGCCAAGACGGGAGACTTCTGCTGTCCCCAAGAATTGACGAGGAGCGGCCGCCCCTCGAAGTCATACTGGAGGCATCTCCCTTCGTCAGACGGGAGATAATCGAGCGATACCTTCTCGGATACGACATAATCCGCATTCAATCCAAGGACAGTTTGTCCCCCGAGACAAGGGACGAGGTCCGCAAAACGACGAAACGGCTTGTAGGGCTGGAGGTGTTAGAAGAGGATGCGAAGAAGATCGTACTACAATGCCTCATGGAACCTTCACTACTCAACCCTGAACGCATCCTTCGACGGCTTGAAATGCTGTCCATGCCCATGCAGATAGACGCTGTCCAAGCCTTCGTCGAATCCAACACCGAACTTGCTAACGGAGTCGTTGAGAGAGATGAGGAGGTGGATAGATGGTACTTCCTTCTCGTCCGGCTGGTCAGAGCGGCTATCGCCGACACGTACTTGCTTGAGAAGATCAAGGTCTCTTCGGTAGACTGTCTGGACTTCCGCCTTCTAGCAAGCTACATCGAAACGTTCGCCGACTACTCCGTAACCGTAGCCGAGAACACCCAAGACAAGATTCCTGTTCCAAAGGAACAACAAACACTATTCCAGAAGATCGGAGCCTCTGTGAATACGATGTACAAGGACGCCGTCGGGTCTGTCCTCTCACGGGACCTCAAGCTGGCCTCATCCGTAAGTGCGAGGTTCAAAGAGACCAAGAAGATCCTTGCCGATGCTGAGACGAGCATAGCGAAGGCCCCGCGTCCCATGGTCAACCATCTCGTCGCCGCGCTCATAGCCTTGAATAGAATGTGTGAGGTTTCCGTGGACATATCCGACCTTACGATTACAAGATAACAGGCCGGGGGTCTCGCGATAACCGGATAAGCCGCGGTTGCGTATCAGATAGGGATTCCAGGGAAGAGCCTTTCGATGTCTGAAGAGAGGAAGAGGGCAATAGGCACCATACTGGAAGCAGGTTTCCAGATGGAAAGCGACGCCTTCAAAACCCTCATGGAGATCAGCAGTGCAGGCCAGCTCGACCCTCTTGTCAGAGAAGTCCTTCGAGTCGCTGGAGCCGCGGAACCACGACCCTCGTCAATAAGCAGAGACCTCGTTCTCAAGGCAGCTGAACAGCTAGACCTCTCCGGCAAAGGTGCGGAGGCAGAGCATGCTGGTTTGGGGCATGCACGACGGTTTGCTGAGGAGCTTGAGTCTCGGCTAGAAGTTGTCTCGGACCCTACGGGTAAGCTTGGAACGACTGGCGCTTTTGATGATTTTCTCCATTATTTCAGAAACCGTTTCGACAAGATGAGCCTGCTCTTCAGGCAGAGAATGGACACCCGAAACGCCGGGACCATTTCCGACGCGCTTCAAGGCGGATCAAATGGACGGGGCCGCTTCATCTGCATGGTCCTCGAAAAGAGAGAGAAAGGCGACAGGATCTTTCTGACGGTTGACGACTACGAGGATGAAGCTACCGTCCTGGTTGGACGACAGAACTCTATAGTGTATGAGATGGCGAGAAAGATAGTCAGGGACCAAGTCATCTACATCCAGGCCCGGAAGAGCGGGGGCCCACTCCTAGTCGCGGAAAGCATTGTCCTCCCCGAGATACCGGATAGAAAGCCCAACCATGCCAACGAAGAGATCTACGCCGCGCTAATATCCGATGTTCATGTCGGGAGCAAAGTGTTTCTCGAGAATGAGTTCCGCCGGGTTCTAAGCTGGTTGAAAGGAGAGATTGGAACACCGAACCAGCGCGAAGTCGCCGAGAGAGTAAAGTATGTTCTGATCGGGGGCGACCTTGTCGACGGGATCGGGATTTATCCTCGCCAAGAGGTGGACCTTGCGGTTCCCGACATCTATGAACAGTACAGAATCGCAGCGAAATTCGTGAGCGAGATCCCAGAGTACATGGACGTGGTATTGATACCGGGGAATCATGACGCAGTACGCCAGGCCCTGCCGCAACCCGCCATCCCGAAAGATTTCGCCGGACCTGTTTACGACTCGCGGAAGATTGTTTCGCTAGGAGATCCAGCGGAGGTTCGCTTGCACGGGGTCCAGTTTCTACTCTACCATGGAACTAGCCTGATGGATATCCTGAGCGGAGTCCCCGGGCTCGATTATCAGCGTCCAGTAGAGGCAATGGAGTACCAGCTGCGAGCCCGTCATCTATCTCCCGAGTACGGGAAGATGACACCCATTGGGCCCGAGCAGGAGGACTTCCTAGTGATAGATCGGGTCCCGGACGTTTTTACCTCTGGACACATCCACGTTTCAGGTGCAGGCCTCTACAGAGGAACGACGATAGTGAATAGTGGCGCATGGCAAGGACAGACTGACTATCAGAAACGGATGGGACTAGTCCCTAAGCCAGGAATCCTTCCTGTTGTTAATCTGAAAACCCTTGATGTCAAGATGATCAATTTCCAGTAATATCCCTACTAATCCCTTCGACATTCTAAAAACACCCACCCCCACCCCAGGGTTTCCAGTGCAAATCCTCAACTTCAATTGAGGGTAATTTTACTCTGAGAAGACTTACTGGTAAGGTTGACTTGCGTTATGATAATTTATGGTGACCTGTATATTTTCCATAACCAGTTCGTCTCAAATTCTGTA
>VBBE01000040.1 GCA_005884605.1 Candidatus Bathyarchaeota archaeon | reverse complement strand
AAGCCAGTTCGACATCCACGCTCCGGGAGCGGTTACGGTAACCCTCTTTGGATTGTGGCATCGCAGTCCCGAGTCTTCGAGAACCCAGAACAAGACGTGTATCGATGATGGAACGGCAAGGATGAAGATGGCTACGTAGACGAATGCGTTGCTGACGATCGCGATGTTCGCTGGGGTAACATCCGTTATCTGCGGCACAATGATGGCTGATAGGACGAACACGAACAATAAGACCCGAAAATCCCTTAGGATGCGGCGGGAGAAACCGGGAGGCCCGACCGGCCTCTCAAAATAGTACTGGTGACCCGAAGACTCTCGAAAGTGGCGGATTATCCAAATGACAAAGAATGCGAGACGATCTACTACGAGGCTCCAGATTAGAACTGGAATGCCTACGTAGACCACAATTATGGTTACAAGCCAGCCGAGGCCCTTGTAGGTGCCCGCTGCAAGAAGGGGCAGGAGAGACAGAATGCCGAGGACGTACTCTTTCCGATAGGTCAAGAATCCACGGAGAATGGCTTCTATGGGCCGAAGTATGAGTTTTCTAGAACCGGACAGGCCCCGGCCATGGGAAGCCTAGCCGGACTATGTGAGTGTGGCGACGAGTGGCTAGAAGGGAGAAACGCTCGTGAAGTTAAAGTCCCTCGCCAGAATCCCAGGCTGCAGAATTCTGAACTGCTGGAACTCGGAGAAGTTTCGCACAGGCTCTGAGACCGCATCGACCTTGTTGAACAATTCAAGGAGGCTCTGGTTGAACCGCAAGTTCTTCACCGGTCTCTTGATCTCACCATTCTCAACTAGGAATGTTCCGTCTCTGGTCATGCCTGTCACCGTCTTGGTCCGAGGTTCTGTTTCCCGTACGTACCAGAATCTGGTGATCAGTAGCCCCTTGTCAAGTTCTCCAATTAGCTCCTCCGAGGTCTTGGTAGCGCCCTTGCCTCGAATTACTAGATTGGTCGGCAGTTCACCCAGAGGGTTTGGCAAAGGTAGCTCGTGACCTGTCGGTGCTGCACCATAGCGGTGCTGAGATATTCTGGAGGAAACCACGTTTCGAAAGACCCCGTTCTCGATAAGCGCAACTTTGCTCTTCTGACAGCCTTCCCCATCGAAGGGAGGACCGGCCTGGTTTGGATGATACACGTCATCATCGAGGCTGACGTTATCTCCGAGAATCTTCTCTCCAAGTCTACCTGAGAGGTAGCTTCTGCCTTCCTTGTACTGTCGCATTCCAAGATCAGGACTATAACCAGTGGACGCGGATACAGCGAAGAAGAGCAGCATCTCGCTCCATGCATAGGGATCGACAACAATATCGAACTTTCCGGGGGCGATGTCTGCCTGGTTCTTGTTCAACTTGGCTCTTTCAAGCGCTGTCTGGGAGACCTTGTTCGGGTCCAGCTCGCCAATATCGCCAAATGTTGACATTGCGTATCCTGTCTGGTTACCGTTGTCAGCGTCCATTGTCAATGAGAAGTATCCGCCCGATCCCTGATAGGTTGCTTCTAGTCCGGATGTGTTGAGCATCATTACTTGCTCGACGCTGGTTCCGAGAACCCCTGAGGCAAGAAGTCGGTTTTTCTTGGCCAGATCGATGGCGGACCCGATGTAGCCTGCTTTCAGCTCAGCCGGAGCCTCGACAGTCTTCTCGCTATATCGGTTGACTGAACGGTATTTCTGTGAGCCGGGCATCGGCAGATAATCTGGGTCCTCTGGCGAGTCGCGGGCCTGCTTGAGAGCCTTCTCGACGGTCCTCTCGATGGAGGCCTTGTCCAAGGTGCCCGTTGTGACTCGCCCTTGTTTCTTTTCGGAGGCGATCCTCACGGACAGGTTTCTACTGGTGCTATACTGTGATTGTGCGAGTTCGTTATTCCCAAATCGCAGGTACTCGTCAACTCGCGACACTAGAATGATCTCTGCCTCAGCCTTTCCCGCAACACTTTTCGCAGTGGTGAAGATCTGGTGGGCTCTTTCTCTGAGCGGAACAGGCTGGTGTTCCATCTTTTGTGTCATGGCTAGGATGCTCCAAAGACCCGGATGTTCCTGAATCTGCTAGGTGAGGCTCCGTGTCCCGTGATCATCGTCTGCCCAGGCTGGCCCTTTCCACAATTCGGTGTTCCCCATAGCACCCAGCTCTTCTTGTCGGCGATAGCATCGCAGGAGTTCCAGAACTCGGGTGTTATGCCTGCGTAAGTGGGTCCTCTGACCATTTCTCCGATGCTTCCGTTCTTTATCCTGTAGCCTTTTTCGGTGTTGAACTGGAAGTTGTACCTCTTCTGGTCTATGCTCCAACCATAGTTTGTAACCATAAGGTATCCATCGCGAGTATCCTCGATCATCTCGTCATAGTCCCAATCGCCCGGTTCGAGACTGACGTTGGTCATCCTGATTATTGGAAGCTTGTAGTATTCGGCTCGCATGCACCCGTTACTTCGGGTCTCGCCAACTCTGGGGGCGGTTTCTCGGGACATGAGATATCCCACGAACTTTCCACTCTTGACCGCGAACTTTCGCTGGGCTTTTACTCCCTCATCATCGTAGCCGAAGGTTCCCAGTCCGTTCCCATGCTCGAGGGTTGCATCCATTACAATATTCACGTGTTCTGATCCGTACTGGAGTTTTCCAAGCTGGTCTGGTTGCAGAAAGCTTCGTCCCGCAAAGTTCGCCTCGTAACCTAGAACCCTGTCGAGCTCTATTGGGTGGCCGCAGGACTCGTGCACCTGCAAGGCAACCTGGTCTCCGCTGAGAATAATGTCTGATTTTCCTTCATTGATAGTCGGGGCGTGGGTGAGCGCTAGGACATCCTTTGTAATCTCCAGTGCCTGTCCGGGAAGGTCCATCTCGTCTACAAGCTCGTAGCCACCGCCAGTGTTCTGTTGAACTGATCGTCTTTGGACTCCGGTAGGGCCTTTTGCGGCAACGATAGCGGATACACCTGCGTAGGAAAGAGTTTGGAATATCTTCGATCCTTCTGAGTTCGCGAAATACTTCTCGATAAAATCGAACGTCATCTGGCCTCTTCTGGCCACAACGTCGTTTTCCTTCATCCTCTTGGTTGTTTCTTGGAGAACTTCGTACTTGGTCTCAGTGGGGACGCGGAATGGGTCCTTCTTGACCGGTGTTGCCCACTTGTCGACATGAACGGGCTCAGAGGCGCGAGTGACTTTTATCCCGAGTTTGGACGCGCCCCGGGCGAGAGCGAGCGCCTTCTTGGTTGTCTCTCTTATGCTTTCATGCTCAAGTTCATCGGTGTCGGCGAATCCCCAGCCGAGATCCTTGTAGAGAACACGAATTCCAACCCCGATTGTGCTCGCTTCTTCGCAGGCCGGGTTTTCGTTGACGACGCTAATAGCTTCAGATCGAGTGTTGACGAGTCTCAGCTCGGCATAGCTTGCGTTGTCTCGCTTTGCAAGGTCGAGAGATATCTTCGCCAGTTCTTCACCAAGGTCCTTGGTAGAAATCACGGAATCGTGATTAGAAACGGTCATGCTTAAGCATTTACCGCGTCAGGTCGACAGTGGAGTGGGCTATAGGGGATTCCCTAAGAGAAGTCGCAGGACGACACTGTTAGCTCTAGTTGAATTGGCTGATTTTCCGCTGGAAATACGCACTCTGGAGGAGTGCCGAGGTTTCTATCCAACCACGCTTCGGTATCTCGAAAATATTGCTCACATGATTTAACGCGGCGTCCATAGAGTCGAACCTTTCAAACGGTGTCCTAAGGAGCACTCGGAGGCTTTCTCTAACATTCCAAACCCCAACAGGCATTATGTAGCCTGGATGAATTTCCCTCAGCATTATTGCACCGGCTTGCTTTCCTATCGAATCGAGATACTCAGAAACCGCAAGTCGTGCCGAGTAGTAGCAGCCGCCAGGCTTGGCGTAGGTCTTCCGTCCTCTGAATCCTTCTGAATCGCCAAGCATCACGGGCCGATATCCTTGGGGAGAAACATAGCTGCTCTTCTCAACGTCCTCAGCCATGTTCACGTCGGGAAAACTAGTGGCGAGTAGCTCAGGTTCGAACCAGGCCTCGATCCATTCAAACTTCCAGTGTTCGGGAGTCAGAAGTCCTACGTAGATATTGTCAAGATACGTGTACTTGTAGACTCGGTATTCGTCGATGCGAGGATGGTGTCTTACTCGGGACATTAGCTTGAGGCTGAGATTACTGTCAACTGCGGTAATACTCCACCGCGTTGGGACAAGCTTCCGTCTCTTACTCTCGCCAAACATACCGAGGCTAAATGCTCGCTGAATACGGGTAACCAAGACACCGTTTCTGTAGAGCTGGAGTACAGCATCATCGGCCGGGAGATCGCCGTCATAGAACGCTTTCTCGATCCTATTGTCAACGGAGGTGTTGCCCGCATGAAATGAGGTGAGGGGTGCAGTGGGACCGAAGGGCTGGGAATCCTCTCGCAGGTCCAATATTTTTCGAGGGGGTCGAGCTAGGACGAGTTCTGTATCAACAGGTTTTGTCATCATGGCCACGTCTTGCAGAGTCTCGATCAATCTGCCTCCCTTCTGGGCGTCCGAGACTTTCGCCTTGGCGTAGCCTCGAAGCAAACTGTACCTGAAATCTACTATCTCATCGAAGCCCTTGCCCATCCACCATTCTGGAGTGTCAAGAATCTCAGTGTTGCCGGAGTTCGACGGTACCATCGGTCCAATGTTGACGTTTGGATACCCGAATCTACCTACGAAGACTCCCGGTGGACTGGACCCTGCTATGAATTTCAAGTCGAATTCAGGGTGGTGCGCCGCCAGGAAATCTGCTTTGACGTGTATTGCGCACTTCTTCTCTCCGGATAGCCTTCTAACTCTCAGGCACATTGGACAAAGCTTCTCGGGGGACGAGACTATGTCGTCACGTCGCGATTCGCCTCGACCAACCGAGCCGACCATATCCGTCAAAGCTTGACCATTTCTCTATAATTCCGGAGATAAGGCCGAATTCTGGGTACCTTGTCCGATAAACCTGCTCTTGTTGATATTCTCTACGATGTCTGGAGGTTTATGGTCCTGAACACTACCAGAGAACGGTCTTATCCGGTAGAGTTCCTATTCCTGAGTATGTCAGTTGTAGAATACCTGCTGGCAGGGTTTTGTCTTTCGCGTTTGCCCGGGCAGAGACCCCGTTGTATGGTTCTCCTCCCCAGCGATAGTTCGCCTTCCAATATGAATGCCATCCCTGGATGATGTTGGCCCTCTCCATCAATCTCCACGAACCATTAGGGTCCACGAACGATGGGTAGAGCAACTGCACTGACCAGCCCGGGACCGGGGTCTTGCTTGCCACTCCGAACTGGTAGAAGAAGGCATAGGCTGAGGGATAATTCCCGACGCCGACTAATCCGATATCAAAATATGGGCCTTCTCGGAAGTCCGACACGAAGCTGCCAAACTGTGTCCATGGCTGTCCGGTATAGTTGTAGTACCAATCTGCATGAAAGTTCGGCTTGTCATATCGCCACATCATCCTGAGATATACCGGCGTTGAGATATTCGCGGGATTGATCAGGCGCTCAGCATGATATCGGAGGTGTTCCCACATTATTCCTCCACAGTTCGCGTTTCCATCGCAAGTCTCCCAAGTGGAGCCGGAAACTACAAGGGTCCCGTTGGGCAGCACGAAGACGTCGGCCCTCCATCCGAAATCCCAACCGTCAATGCAGCAATTGGGCGATTGGACCCCCATGCCGGCCATTAGAAAGTTGTTTGGAGCAAGCGCTTTCAGGTCCACTTTTGTGAAGCTTACTCCGATCTGAACACAACAGATCCTGTACTGAGTGGAGTTGTAGTAGCCTGCGACGTACGGATAGGTGGGGACTCCGAGCGTCAATTGGCCGGGGCCGGAAGAGATGCTTGTGGCGTAGAGGACGCTCGGGTCCCAGAACTGAAATGATACGAGGGTCCACAACGAGAAGAGAAGAACCACAGCGATTCCAACACGGCGGATGTCCTCTAGTCTCGGATTGAAATGCCTCAATGGACCAACGATTAGTTTCCTGGGGAGACCGAGTTCGAGTACACCGCCGAGCAGAGCGAAGAATCCCCACGAGGGAACAATCAGAAACAGTAGGCTCCTGTCGCAGGATGGACAGAGGAGTGGCCAGAGAAACCCGGAGAGGAGGAGCGCGGAAGCAACGCCTGAGGCCGCTGCGACAAAGATGGATCGGCTTATTTTGGCAGCTTGAATCCCAACCGCTATCTCTGAGACTCCAAAGAGGAGTGCTGCCTGAAACGGGACTAGTGGAGCGAGATAGGTGACGCCTGAGAACCATGCTGTAAGTGGGAACCATGCGGTGACCACGGATGTGATGAATGCGCCGAATATCGCAATCCATGGCCGCAACTGCTTGTTCAGCTTGTCTTCCTTGTATGATGCTCGGACGAACGCGGGTAATGCTCCGAACGAAAGCATCATTGTGCAAAGACGGACCCCTGCTAGACCGTCTGGCCCAAAGGAATAGCACTCCGACCTCCAAATCGTCCCAGCCAGATACGTGGGACACGCGAGATAGAATAGAACATAGATTAGCGAAGCACTGAGGAAGACTTGGACGACAGCCCATCGCGGGCGGAGAAGATATGCAACGAGTATTCCTCCGAGGGCGAACGAGACTACATCGGCTTCAAGCCTTGTCGTGGAGAACTGGTAGTACCAGTAACCATTGTTGGTCTGCCCAAACCAGAAATCAGCTCTCTCGAAGAGATACGCTGGCGCCCACGGGAAGATTGCAAGCAAGGCCCGACGAAGAATGCTCCGAGAAGGAAGACTCTGCAAAAGCTTCGCAGAAGAAAAACGTGAAAGTCGAGACTATTGACTCTTGCCCACGCGAAAAACCGCCCTCATTCCCGTTGGAATATATTCTCTCTGGAATATTCTGCATCTTAGCAGGCCGTTTGGCCAAGACCGAGCTTTTCGGGAATGCTTCGCATTTAAGCGGATTACTAGGAGAAGAGAATAGTTCCTACGCTCCACATCCACTTGTAGAGGTGAGCGCGTCAAAATGCGAAGATGCATGATATGCGGTTCCGAAGAGGTCTTCCTCTGGCTTGGAGGTTCCATTGGATCTCTCTACCAATGCACAGATTGCCATTACATCGGACCTATCGTCCTAGAAACTGATGCACAGCAACCATTTGCAGACCAGTTCATGTCCTTCTGGGACCTCTTAGAGGGAGGAACCTTCTGGAGCGAGACTGGAATATCAAACCAAATGCTGTTCCAAATGTGACCGCTGAGGGCTACAGCTTGCAGCGCCTCTCTCCCCTATTTTCTTAGCTGTTTCCCGATCATTATGAGGTCGGGCTGTGTTTCGTATCCGATGGCCCCGAAGAATTCAGAGGATTGCTCGTTCCATTTGTAGACTTGCGCGTTCACCTTCTTCGCTCCTTTGGTCACAAGACGCCTTTCGACTTCGCGAACGAGTCCCACGCCGATCCCTTTCCGTTGATGTTCAGGCTTCACAGCGAGATGGTAGATCCAACCACGTCTTCCGTCCCAACCGCCTATTACACTACCCACGATCTCATCAACTTGTTCAGCAACGAGGAACAAATCTGGGTCTCGTCGGAGTTTCAACTTGACATCTTCAAGTTCGTCTCCCGGACGCAAAATCAGGCCCGCCGCCTGCCACAGCGCGCGTACTGTGTCGTAGTCTTGGATCTTGAATTCACGGATCTTCATGATTTATTTAGCATTCGCTTTGTCCAATCGAGCTGTCTTTGAAGATTAAGAGCGTATTCTTTCAGCATGAACTGGATTTCTTTGCGCGGAATCTTGTCCCTCTTCGATTCGAGAATTCCGCGGAGAAACGCTAGTTGTCCGGCAGTCATATGGGTGAACATTGTTGGAATGTTTTTTGGATCGACCAATTCTATTAGTATGGATCTCATCGCTCCCCAGTTTTGTCCAGTTTTCAAAAGCATCTCGCCGGACTGCTGCAACAACGCGCGTCCTTCGGAAGTGATATGGTAGACGTGTTGTGGCTTTCCGGTCTTTTTGTGCGCTTCTGCTCTGATGTATCCTCCCCTCACGAGTTCCTTCAGAATCGGATAGATGGAACCCGCTCCGGGCCTCCAGACACCCTCAGTCTTGTTCTCGATCTCCTGCAAGAGATCGTATCCATGAGCTGGCCTCGCCGCAATTCTATGCAAGACGTAGAGACGTAGAAAACCTCTGGGAATCCCTTGCGGGTGTGCAAGAGCGCCGTGGATCGTTGGGCGTTTGATCGTCGTTTCCCCAGAACCAGGCATACGTTTCCTTTGCAACACAGCCCTTTGCTAATAAACCCGTTTCGCGAAGAATTCTTTATATAAATCCATATCGGATGCGATATATCTAATACGATAGAGGAATAGAAAGTTGCCTGCAGTCCAAGTTGAGGACCTAGTAAAAACCTACGGGGATGGTACACAGGCTGTTAAAGGAATATCTTTCAAAGTCGACGAGGGCGAGTTCTTCGGATTTCTCGGACCGAACGGTGCCGGAAAGAGCACCACTATCAAGATCCTTACCACCCTTCTGCGGAAGACGTCTGGGCTGGCTAACGTAGCTGGACATGATATCGAGCACGATCCTCAAAAGGTCCGCAAGCTAATCGGCGTTCAGATGCAGGACACGGTTATCGATGAAGATCTCACGGGACGGGAGAACCTGATACTGCAGGGACACTTGCATCAGATGCACGGAGAAGTGTTGAAGGAGCGCGTAAACACGCTTCTCAAGATCGTTGACCTGGAGGATGCGGCCGACAAACGGTCAGCCTACTACTCAGGTGGAATGAAGAAGAGACTTGACCTCGCCTCTACGCTTGTTCATAGGCCGAAAATACTCTTCCTAGACGAGCCTACAACTGGCTTGGACCCACAGTCACGAGCAACAGTATGGTCGTATCTCAAGGAGTTGAACCAAGAAGGAATTACCATCTTCATCACAACACAGTATTTGGAAGAGGTGGACCGGCTATGCCGCCGACTCGCCATCTTAGACCACGGCGAAATTGTTGCACAAGGCTCACCTTCGGAAATGAAGTCCGAGATCGGAGCAGACCGCATCACGCTTGGATTTGAGAATGGCAACCCGGAAGCCGGGGCTCTAAAGGACAGGGCCAAGCAAGTCCTAGGCAATCTAGGTGGAATCACAGAAGTCGTCGACTCTGACGAAGGGATTGTAATCTACGCGAAGAACGGGGGATTCTTGGTCCCCGATATTGTCCGGGCCTTTGATGGTGCAGGGATCAAGCTCGCTTCTATCGGAGTTTCCAGTCCGACCCTCGACGACGTGTTTCTCAAACACACGGGAAGGAGAATCAGGCCCGAGGAGATCGACAAGTCAAGGGCATCCGGAATGTTCGGCCGGAGAAGGAGGTAGAACGAAAACTGACTTTCATCTCTGACACCTACTACATGTTCTTACGCTGGATGAAGAAGCTCGTACGAAACCCAATACTGCTATTCTTCTCCCTCTTTCAACCGATAATCTTCCTCCTCCTGTTCACTCAACTATTCAGCTCGTTCGGTTTACTCCTTGGCGTAAACTATACTCTGTTTGCCACTGCTGGGATTGTTCTTCAGAACGCGTTCTCAAGCGCGTTTCAATCTGGAACAGCCATCGTTGACGACATCAAGTCTGGATTTCTCGCCAAAATACTCGCCACCCCTGCCAGTCGTGCCTCTATCCTCCTAGGTAGACTGCTGAGTGACGCCTTCAGGGTTTTTGCCCAATCGCTCATCATACTAGTACTAGCCTATGGTCTGGGCGTATTCCCTGCTACCGGAATCCTCGGCTACATCCTCATATTGGTCACCGTGGCGTTCTTCGGCCTCGCCTGGTCTGGAATATCTTTGGCCTTGGGACTCAGGACCAAGAGTGCTGAGACAGTGTTCGGAATAGCTGGAACCCTAACTTTTCCTCTTTTATTCATGAGTACGGCGCTGATGAAGCCAGAATTGATGCCAACATGGATGCAGAATGTCTCGGCGTACAATCCGATTAGCTTTGCAGTGAACGCGATTCGCGATCTGATCATGACGGGATATGTATGGAACTCATTCTCGCAAGCTTACGGGGTAATATCATTGATAGCCGTGCTGACCTTGGGGGCAACCCTCTACGAGTTCAGGAAAGTAGTAAGCTAATAGAACCCAGCAACTAGGTCCGCAGCACACGGGCCCGGCCTAGATGCTAAAGTCCGCTATGATCGGGTCCAAGAACTCCAGTATGTCGCGCGTCTCGAGTTCTACCAGCTTGTCTGGATCCCCTCCACCGGCTATGCTTCTAGTGTTTCGCTGGATGGTTGGGTCGAGAAGGATTCGATTGATCTTGTTGAACGGTGGTACTCCTCCGACTGGATAGCCTGAATGTTCGAGGACCTCATCCGGCTGGGCTAGTCGTACGTCCTTGACCTTGAGCAGTGTTTTGATTTTCTTGTAGCTGATTTTGTTTTTCGCTGGGAGTATTGCTAGGATGGGTTTCTTGTCTGAGCCTACGAGGACGATGGATTTGATGATCCTGGCTGCTGAGACTTTTCTCGCCGCTTCTTCGACTGTTCTGACTGGCTCGTCGAATTCTATGAAGCGATGCCAGATGCCTTTTGAGACTAGCGTGGTTCTGAGAGACTCTGAATAGTTCGGTTTTGCTTGACTCAATTTCTAACTCTCATCCTTGTTCGAGGGTGGACAGGAACTCTGCCGTCTCTCTCGGTGATCTCAACCTTACGACTGTCAGACGCGAATTCTCTGGGCTGTTGAAGAGAATGGGGTATTGCCTCCGTCGTCTTCGATAGGTTCGAATCGCCCACAAGAACACGGAGTCTCGCGAGAACAGTCCTCGAATGTGCTCTTGGTTACCATTCCATAGCTCCTCGCGGGTACGGATTCGCCTCAGGGTCCGCTTGGCCAACCTAGCAATAATAGTCCCGAAAGGGTAGTCAAGCCAAACAACCGTGTTCGCTCGGCTCCATACAATGTCTCGTACCTGATGATAATTTCCATCAACTACCCAAGAGTCCCCCTGTAATGATTGTTTGACGCGTTCTCGGAAGAGATCGTTGGGCGCTTCTCTCCAGTTGGGTTCCCAGTGGAGGGCATCTAGCTCGACGTGTGGAACACCTAGTAGTGTGGATGCTTTGCGGGCAAACGTGGTCTTGCCGGAACCGATTGTTCCTACGACCGAGATTCGCCGGTACTGGTCGCTAGGAATCTGCTTAAATCCACTGAAACGCGAATCGAATGTGAGCACCTTTCATTTCCACGGAGAAGAGGGATAGAACGTGTCGTCAATCGAGGATCCTCTGCTAAAAGAAGTCTTGGCCGCCTTCAAGGAGGACGCGGCCCGCATGGCAGACGACCTTCTCAGAACGATCACGACTCAGGCATTGATAGCGGCGTTCGCGCTACTGTTGGCCATATCGTCATTATTGAGGCTGCTCTTCTTCGTATATTTTGCTCAGCCGGG
>VBBE01000039.1 GCA_005884605.1 Candidatus Bathyarchaeota archaeon | reverse complement strand
AACCAGTTGAACGATGACAGTTCGGTCTCTCGGTCTAACGTCTAGCTCAAGAAAGACGATTTGTTGCCAGGTTCCAAGAGTTAGCTTCTTGTCTCGAAATGGCACTGACAAGTCCGGTCCTATCGTGGAGGCTCGAATATGGGAGTGTCCATTGCCATCATGCCACCTCTTCTCGTGTTCGTATGACGCGTCTTTAGGCGCAAGTCTCTCCAGCGCTATGGGCAAATCTGCTAGAAGTCCGGGTTCATACTCAATTGTTGTTATTGCTCCGGTCGATCCAGGCACGAACAGAACGGCAACTCCGCTCCTCATCCTTGAGGACTCGACTACTCTCTGAGTCTTGTCTGTAATATCGATAATTTCTCCTTCGCGGTGCGTCCGAAACCTCAACTCTTGAGACTCGACAGCCATGATCCCGGTCGTATTCCAGGCAAGGAATTAAGAATGAAAACCTAGCTTCTGCCGGAGAGGTTCAAGGTCTTGTCCAAGGGAACCGGCCCAAAAGAGCTCTACGTTAAGAAAATTCGTAACGGAACCGTAATCGACCACATCTTCGCCGGCCATGCTTTGGACGTGCTCAAGATTCTCGGAATAGATGGTCGCGAAGGACACATAGTGAGCGTGGCCATGAACGTGATCTCGAAGAAGCAGAACAAGAAGGATATTGTCAAGGTTGAGAATCGAGAGCTCAAGCCCGGTGAGGTTGATAAGATCGCGTTGATAGCGCCGAGCGCGACGATCAGTATCATTCGAGACTATGAGGTCGCTGAGAAGACTAGGGTCAAGCTGCCGGATTCGATTAGAGGAATTGTTCGTTGTTCAAATCCTGCGTGCGTGTCTAACGCTGAGCCTGTTGAGCCAAGGTTCAGCGTGGAAAGACAGGACCCCCTACGGCTCCGGTGCTACTACTGTGTCCGAATAATGGAGAAGACCGATGTTCTCAAACAATTCTAGTATGGAAATCTCAACGAAGGAACGCGAGAAATCGGTTCAGGAGCTCCAGACACTTTACGGCGAGAAACGTGATCCTATTCAGACACGACTGAACGAATTCAAACAGATTCTCAATCGCAATGACGATGATGTTTTTGCCGAACTCTGCTTTTGCTTACTGACGCCGCAGTCGTCTGCGAAGACCTGCTGGGCTGCAGTGTCCCGGCTCAAAGAACGAAGTCTTCTCTTGAAAGGAGAGGCCAACGAGATTCAACCGCAGCTAAACGATGTCCGGTTCAGCGACAGTAAGGCGAAATATATCGTCGAGGCTAGAGCAACGTTCAGCAAAGATGGCAAGCTCTCCCTGAAATCACACCTCTCCAGCTTCGCAAACATGTTCGAGTTGAGGGAGTGGATGGTGGAGAACGTGAAGGGACTAGGCTACAAGGAGGCCAGCCACTTTCTCCGAAACGTCGGGCTCGGGGAGGAATTCGCCATTCTCGATAGGCATATTCTGCGAAACCTCAAGAGGCTGGATGTTATCAGTGAGGTGCCGGTTTCGATCACGAAGAAGCGGTATCTCGAGATCGAGGAGAAGCTCCGTCGTTTTTCCCGGGAAGTAGCAATACCATTAGCGGATCTTGATCTCTTGTTCTGGTCGCGCGAAACAGGCTGGATATTCAAGTAGGAAGTAGGTAAGCAAGCGGTGGGGAAGATCGGCGTTATGGCGGATAAGGAGACAGCGATCTACTTCAAGCTCGGAGGGGTCAAGAACAGCTGGGTCGTGAAGTCCGAGGACGAGGCTGTCAAGACGTTTGAAGACATCAAGAATAAACAGACTGTCTCTCTCGTCATCGTTACCGACACGGTTTTCGAGTGGATAAAGGACAAGGTTGGACAGGGCAAGAAGGAAATCGAACTCCCCTTGGTTGTGTCGATTCCAACAAGGCGCGGCGGCAAGTCTCAAGTTGACCTCTTGGCTGAGCTGATCAAGAGGACCGTGGGTGTGGAAATCAGGGTCCAATAGCCAGCACCAGCGAAATCGCCCATTTTCAGTTCTATTCTCGAATATGGGATCGAGGGTCCTAGCTTGCCCTAGAATCGTTCGGGAACTGACCTAGATTACACGTTAACATGCAATGTGACCAAAGCCCAGACCCCGCCCTGAATCGCGAGACTCGCCCATAATCAATGCCAGACAGCAAACCTTCTCAAGAAAAACGAGGGGGTATTGCACAGGGCATCTCGTGACGCAGGACTGGTTGAAGGGAAACCGTCTCTAGGCAGGAATTATTTGGAGCGATGATCGAGTTTTTGTTTTGTCCAGTTGAAATCATTGTACGAGAACCCTTAATTCCACTGGAAGCCGGCTCGCGGAAATCTGGACCTCTCAGACTTGTCACAGCAAGGATTAGATCTCATCTTCGAAAGGGTCCTGTCAGGAGGAGAGGTTTTTCGCGACAGAAACCTCCTCAGACACGACTACATGCCAGCAACCCTTCCGCACCGGGAGGAGCAGATCCGCCGGCTCGGATCCGTGCTCGCCCCAGCTCTAACAAAAGATAGAGTGTCGAACCTATTCGCCTACGGCAAGACTGGAACAGGAAAGACAATTGTGACCAAATTCGTTCTAGATCGGTTACAGCGGAAGGCTCGCGAACACGGACGAGCTCTCGATACGAGCTACGTCAACTGCCGTCTAGCAGGAACAAACTACAGAGTCATTGCCGATCTCTGTAGATCCCTCGGTCGAGAAGTACCCTTCACTGGACTAGCGGTCGGCGAGCTTCTGGACCGGTTCAGAAGCGCTCTCCAATCACGCAGCTCCGCATTCCTTGTCGTCCTGGACGAGATAGACGCGCTAGTCAAGAGAAGTGAAGACGATAGTCTACTCTACGAGTTAACCAGGATAAACGAGAAACTGACCGACAGCTGGATCGGGCTCATAGGAATATCCAACGACCTCCACTTCAAAGACTTCCTAGACCCGAGAGTCCTAAGCTCGCTGGGAGAGGAGGAAGTCGTGTTCAAACCCTACACCTCAGACGAACTACATGACATTCTAAATGAACGGGCACAACTCGCCTTCCGACCCGGAGTTCTAGATGAAGGCGCTCTCCACCTTTGCGCAGCCCTGGCCGCAGGAGAACACGGTGACGCACGACGCGCACTCGATCTCCTCAGAGTAGCCGCTGAGATTGCCGAAAGATCACGCGAGCTACATGTCGGCGAAAACCACGTCCGCGAAGCACAACAGAAAGTTGAACATGACCGCGTAACAGAAGCCCTATCATCCCTCCCACTCCACTCTCGAATTCTCCTAATCTCAGTGATGCAGCTAGAGAACACTAGGAAAGAGAGCTCGGTAACAGGTGACGTGTACGAGGTGTATCGGGAGCTGTGTGGCGCCGGTTCGGTCGAACCTCTCACCCAGCGAAGAGTCAGCGGACTGCTCAACGAGCTGGACATCATGGGCGTCCTAAACGCGCGAGTAGTAAGTTTCGGCCGGTACGGCCGCACAAAGAAGATACGGCTCGGCGTCGAAGCTCGGTCAGTGACCGCTTCATTTAACGTTGACGAGATGGTTCGTGGGCTGCTTACCTTTGTTCCACGGAGCGTCCTCAAACATCAAACAAGTCTCTAGATGTATTGGGATAGATGATGGCCCGTTTCCGCCGAAAACCGATGATAAGGTCCGACACGCTCCTCTCCTAGCCGTCTGGCTGAAAGGCCCTCACCTGCATCAATTCAGAGCTGACTGGATTACCGTTGACGGGCTCGACGCAACTAGGATGGCCGAGTTCTTGCTCAGAGGGTCCTTCCACGTTCCGGTATTGTTGTCCGGCGTGACCTTCGGAGGATTCAATCTCATCGACCCTTGGAGAATCCAGAAATCATGCAAGGAGCCGGTGATTGTGGTTGTAGGTTCCCGGCCGGATAACAGGGCTGTGAAGCGTGCCTTGGTCAAACATTTTCCTGATTGGGAGAAGAGATGGGAACTGATCAGATCACTGGGTCCAGTACACAAAGTTCGGACAGTGGCTAGTGAAGGTCCCGTATTCTTTGAACAGTTCGGATGCTCAATTCGTGAGGCCGGGTTAATTCTGAAAGCTTCGGCCTTCGTCTCGCGGGTGCCTGAACCTTTGCGGGTTGCGGGTATACTTGCTAGAGGCCTGTTCTCTGCAGAACCTCTTGGCTAGGTTTCCAGTTACAGGAGCCTTTAGTCGTCCCGTTGAGGCTGCTGTGGACAGTCAACGTAAAAGTTCATGGATCTTGTGTTGGTGAGCCTGACATGACTGGAAAAAAGGCCAATCGAGAGAATCAGTTGAACGATTACTTCCGCAGGCGATGTTGCAATTACGAGAATTTCACCTGTGACCGGGTCTGGGAATGCGCGGTGTGCGCCCGACAGTCCGTGAAGGTTGAGCCAATAATGGACGAAATTGGGTCGACTACTGTGACCTCTCGGAGGAGGTGAGTTGAATGGAGACTTTGCGTGAGGAAGAAGTTCTACGTCTTGAAGAGGCACTGCTGAAGAAGATGGAAGAGAGGCTTACCCCCCTGATGGAGCAAGCCTCACGAGATGCCGCTCGAGCAGCGATGCAAAGGCTGAGGTTGGACATGATGGCTCACATCAGTAGACATGAGGAGACGATACAGCGGCTCGCCAAGGCGGCACTAGCTGAAAACCACATCCCTAGATAGCCACCTGGTTCCTATCCATCATGATCGATGAAGAATCCGTGTTAGTGCTTACTATGCAAGATTGAGCGATCCTTGCGCGGCAGTAAGCGATTCAGTCCCTCTAGCCATTCTTGCAAGTTGGGCAAAGCGGGATCTTGTTCACGATCCCTTTTGTCACAATGCAATCAGTGCAAAGGTGCTTGCGGCAGGAACTGCAAGTTCTCTCATGCTCGGTACAAACCGTACCACCACAGACCTCGCATATCGCCCTGGACTTTTGATCACAAAGAGAGCATTTCTGAGTATCGTCCAAGATCATCTTTCCTGTAGCCGCTTGTAGGATCTTTCGATAGGACTTGCCAGCAGCAAGCATCTCTACGGTCACTATGGGAACATGTAACAGTTGAACAACCGTTACGGTTGCATCGTCATGACAGCTCACCACATCCTTGGTTTTAGATCGAATCACGTCCTCGGTTACCCCTGCAGGCGCGACGGTAACAGTGTTCTTCATTTCAAGTTCAGGAGGCAGCTTCGGCATGGAACCTGTTGACGGTTCGATCTCGAGACAATCAACAAAGAACCCAGTTGATGGAAGATCGTCCATGTGTCCCTCGAAGAGAGCTGCGTCGCATACGCGACCGTCTACACCGTCAAACACGAGAACTCCCACGGCCAGTTTTTTCCGTTGATTATCGATCTGGAAATTGGAAAAGAAGTACGGTCGAAACTCAAGTTTTGGCATAGAGGATAGCTTGAGGAAAGTGCCGTTGGCTAAGCCATGAGCCAAGAGGCGAGATGCGGCTGCTCTCGCGACCGGTAGCGTTCCCGGAACTCTGTGTCTCTCTGGGGCTTTGATATTTTCTACCCTCTCCTTCAGCTTAGCCAGATCCCAAAGCTCGACGCCAAGCTTGCGGGCCATGAATTCGGCGTTGCCTCCGAACCCTTTTGGAGAAACGTAGATTCCGCTCTGAATTCCCAGGCTTTTCAAGCGGGCCGCGAACTTCTCGACTTCCCGTCCCTCAACTTGACCGGATCCTTCCCAGCATTCGAAGGCGACTTTCTGTATCCTCTTACCTTTCTTCCTGGAGGCGAGAATGTCCACAAAATAGCCCGGCGAATCCCCTGTCTGTGCGTTCTTCTCAACTTCGAACCCCTCGACCCGGCAAACGTCACAGACCATGTCCACCACGAAATTGCCTGATTCCGTTCTTGCATCTGTCGCCATGTAAGACCCGCGTTTGACTAAATCGAAGGTGTCAAAGTTGTGGAATAAGCGTGGTGTAACTTGCAAACGTTTCTAAGCGAGGGCGAGCAAGATAGAATAGTGACGGATACAAAACCGTATCCATGGAGAATTCTGAGACGTCCAAGGGTTGGCACGAGGGGACACGTGCGGTTATCGAGGAAACGCTTCGTGATAGAATACTCTCAACACTTTTGCAGCGCAGTAATCTGACGGGAGCACAGTTCGAAACGCTTCTGGTAGACCAGCTTGGACATGATATGGCGAATAAACGCCTAACGCGCAGTGATATGGCTCAGTTGCGGCGAGATGAGAAGGGAATCAGCCGCGGATCTTTCAATAGAACTCTAAGGCAGGCGCGAGAGAACGTTGTGGAGGCAATTCATACTGTTCTGCTTCTCGGCTACAGTGGCCTAACCGAATCTCCGAGTATCGCCCCTTTCTTAGAAGCTTCGGAGCGCCTCAAAGGTCAAACCTCTCAGCTACGGGATGCCGCGCAAAATGAGCCCGAGGTCTATCGGAGAACCGTGGATTCTATAATCGATGATCTTGAGCAGGCGTTCAGAGCGATGTTTGGAAGAAACCGTGATATGTGACATCACGTGAGTGATTATGTATCACACCTATCACGCTCATCATGCGCACTCGAATCGCCGGAGACTATTCACTAGGTCGAGCGTGAGCCTGGCGAGTCTTGTCATGTGCTTGACGTCATAATGCAACAGGAAAGTCACGTCTCCATCACTTGTGATGAGAACACAGCTAGGCCAGTGTCACAGCCGTTAGTGTTAAATGCACTTGACCCTCTTTACCGTGACGTCACATATCCAACTGGCGTGATATCACAGAATTGTTCGGGATAGGGAAACGATCGAGCGAAACTGGGGCCAAGGGTTCCACCGAAAACCAGGACGTTGCGAAGCTGTTCTTCGACTCATTCTCTGCGAGGCTCAGCTCTTTTGAGGGAAGCTTGAAGGACTTGGCTATTGAGCTTGAAAGGCTAAAGATTTCGAGCGATCAGTCCAAGCTCTCCGATTTGGTTTTGTTTGAGCGGCTGCAAAGAACGGAGAAGCTTCTGGGGGAGTCGTTGAATTGGATTAAGGAGGTCGCTGATGCAGTTCTTCGTGCTCCGGCAACAATCTCGACCGCAACGAAGATGGTCGAGGAGTTATCGGAACACGTGAGACCCAGCGAACAGTCAACCGTGATTCAATCTCCAATCCGGACGGATCCTTCTGTTGTGCAGCCGGGTTCATTGAACTCGATAACGACTCCCACTGAGCTTCAGGTGCTTACTCTTTTGGCGGATGAGGGGCCGAAGTCGGCTCCAGAGATAGGGAGAATTGTGGGACGATCCAGAGAGCATACGGCTCGCTTGATGAAACAGCTCTTCGATGAGGGGTATGTTCGAAGGGACCAGACTCGGATCCCGTTTCGATATTCAACTGTGGAGCGTGTGAAGCAGAGCCTTACGAAGGCTGAAGGGAAGGAGCAGGAGCGAGAGACTGTTTCTGCTCATCCAGCTTGACCCGGTACGCTAAACCAAGTTTTTCCTGTTGTCTCTCAAGGATTCCTCGATCGGTTAGCCTTGTTAGATAGGTGGACACTGTGCTCAATGGTATCTTTTCTCTAAAGGTGGTCTCGAACATCTTTTTCGCTTCACATGACGTGAAGCTTCTTCCCTTCAGCCTGGATATGATTGTGCTGGCTAGCCTGTCGAATTTTCTGGGGGACAGTCCGAGAGCTGTAGTCGATGCTTGAGGAGTTCCGGACATCAACTCAACAAGGTCCAATATTTTAGCCACTTTCTCCTTCGTCACTGGACCATCGATCGCGATGGAGTGTCGGACTCCTTCCTGGTCGTAGAATTCTACCTTCAATCGTCGTGATCTCATCTTTGTTCCTCGAGAGAACTGTGGGATTCACAGTTCGCAGTTCACATGTAGAAAAGGTTCACTTATCGTTGTTCATGCGATGTGTGAACACGCTCAACTGGTAATCCTGTCGTCTTCCACGGGTTGCAGTGGAAATGAAGGGGTCTATGAACGATTTCACTGGTAGTGAAGCCCTTCTACGGTAAGATCGGGAAACAGACCACAGGATGAGGCTGTGTACGGAGTGAGAATGGCGGTTCTACAGGGTGTGAAAGCTGCTCAAGGATTTTTGGAGTTAGGCGTGTCGGCGGAGGTGTCGGGTCCTGCTTGCGTAGGCGTGGGTGATGGCGTGTTTTGAGGTTCTGTGGGCTTGTTAACCCAAGGCTTGGGTTTCTTCTTTCGATGTCTGCCTACAAGTTTCAGGGTTTCAATGATTGGTGTGAGTAGGAGAGGGAGAAGGAGGAGGTAGGAGTAGGGTTGGAGGTCGGTGAACGTTCTTGTGAACTGTGTCCAGGGTCCGCTTGATGACGAGATCAGAGGATTGTCGGTGGTAACCGTGTATCGGATCCGTGTTCCGTTCGGTGCTTGCCAGACAAACTCGATGGTGGCAGGTGATAGTACATAAGTTCCGCTGCTTTTTGTTGTTGCCGTGTAGCTGAGGAATTGTGTCTGGCTGGGAGGGAAACTGGCGAATTGGCCGGTTTGTACACCGCTGGGCGAGATCTGGAGCGTCTTCTGGTATGAGGATGGCGCCTCGTCATCGGTGACGTTGAGGTTTGTGACGGTGACGTTGTCGAAGTTCTGTATCATAACAACGACATTATGGCTCGTCCCTAGAGGTCCGCTTGAGGGGTTCACCGTTTTCTGTACGGTTATCTTTGGGGCGAATGGATAGGTGAAGTTCGCTGCAAAATCTGATCTCGCTGTAATGGTGGCATTGTAGATGTATGTCGAGGTGAAGTTGTCGTAGATTGGATTGGAGGGTGGTATCTGGCCGAGCGGGCTATAGAGAACTGTTCCTCGTTGGAAGCTGATGGAGACAATGGACGCGTTTGAGTTGGTGTCTCCTACGATTCCGGTCTGGAATCCTAGAAGTGTTTTCAGGCTGAGATAGTGTTGTCCTGTTTTGTAGAATTGGCGTGGGAACTGAGTGTTGAGGATGAAGCTGAAAGCTTGGGTGGGCGTTTTGTTGAGTTGGGCTGGGAGGCTTATGCTAGCGAGGCCTATTGCGGCGAAATATTGTAGAGATTGGAGATTGGCTGGTTTGATGAGGGTGGAGAAGCTTGAGCTGGGTAGGAGGCCGAGGACTCGTGTGAGGGCGTCGTTGTTTGTGAGTTCAGGGTTTGGCGCGTAGATTGTGACGGTGCCTTGGCCTGATGGAATGGCGAAGGCTTTGGTGAAGCCGACGCCCAGGGCTTGGGCGAATTGAGTTGCAACATTATCGGATTCTCCTCGGGTCGTTGCTGGGTCTCCTGTATAGAATGTGATCAGGGCGGGCTGTGAGAATAGTCCGAGGATGAAGCTTGGAATGCCAAGGCCGGAGTTGGTGCCGAGGGATTGTGAGTAGTTGTTGTTGATTATGAAGAGTGAGAGATTGTTTCCGGCGTAGTTGTTGTCGAGGACAAGACCTTTGCTTGAGAGGTCGAGGTCTGTCATTCGTAGGCTGGCGTTGGGGGCGCCGAGCATGTCCAGTCCGATTGCCAGGTTTTGCTGGTAGGGCCCGCTTGGTGGTGCTTGTGAGATTGTTGAGGGCTGGGTTGTATGCTGGGTTGGGATGAGGAAGAGGATTGCGAGTGCAAGTAGGAGGATTCCTTTTTTCGGAAGGTCGCCCGCGTTCTGGGGCAGAGCTGGTTTCTTCGTCTTGATCATCTTCCAGAATGTTTTGAGGATGAAAACGTCTCCCTGCCAGAAGAGGGACGCGGCTCGACCGGATATTGTGGCTACAGCGAAGACGAGGCCAGCGTTTCTTATCATGGTCAGTATGATGTCTTGGATGACCATCGGGCTTGTTGGGGATGAGGTCTGTATGAGGAGCGGGATGATATCTCCTGCTACCGGTCCTGTGGTGACACTTATGATCGAGAAGCCTGGCGGTGGAGGGGGAAGGCTGGAGAGTGTTGAGAGGTTGACGTTCTGGTAGATTGCTAGGGCTGCGAGTCCTAGTGCGCCGAGGGTTGAGAGGTATACTGTCATGCCGACTAGGAAGCCTCGTCGGATTTTTCCGCCGGCGATTAGCCCGCCGAGGAATCCTGCGAAGGTCCAGAGGTAGAGTAGTGGTGGGTAGGTTAGGGGGTTGGTGAAGACGAGGAATAGGGCGACGATCATCGTGTTGAAGTGGACGCCTAGGACTGGTGAGAGCCAGTCGCTTGCTTCTCGGAGGCCTGGTGATAGCTGGGTGTAGCCGATGTAGAGGACGAGGAGGTATGCTGCGATCCATCCGAGGTAGCGGCCGAGGAACATTCCCTCGCTGGGGTGCGGGAGGAGGTAGACTGTTCTGGGATCGTCAGGGGTCTGTTTGACCATTACGTTGCCTATTCGGGTGTAGAGGTAGATGTAGAGTAGGCCGGGTATGATGCCGCCGATTATGAATCCGAGGAGGGCGGTGGTGAATGTGCTGCTGCGTGCTTTCTTGAATTTTCGTTCTGCGATCTCTTCTCTTATTCCGCTGCCTTTGTGTGAGACGATGGCGGAGCCGATTGCAAGGACGAGCAGTGCGACTGGTGTGGTCTGGTAGGTGAGAAGGCCGGGGACCCATGTGGGGAGGGTGGCTATGATCAGGGTGGTGAACAGGATGCTGAGGGCGCGTGTGATGCTGATGGAGATCTGGGCGACGGTGGCGGCTCGCCGAATCTGGACTGGCGCGTCCTTCAAAGCCATGTATGGCAGAGGCTGGGCCACGCGTCCCTCATCTCGGAAGGACGGTGCTGGGAACAAGGGAAGAAAGGGGTTCTGATACCCGGGTTGGGTGTTCGGAAGCGTGGGCAGACGCGGGGATCTGGTGCGTTTCACGAAGGGCAGGGCGCGCGGAAATCGACCACCCTGGGGGTCACATAATAGTTAGCAGAAAAAGAATAGTTACGGGAAAAGAAAAATTACGAATCAAACGCTTTATAGCAAAAGAGGGAAAACGATGTCTTAGAAGGCATATGGGCATTCTTTACTTTCGCAAGCGTCTCAGGGAAACCGCTCATGCCGCACAGGAAGCCCTAGGGATCCAATTTTTTTTGGGATGATGTTTCTGTTTGGGGTGAATTATGGGCTTGTTTCTTGGAGACGGGCTTTGTATCGCCTTGTCAGAATGTTTTGGATCCCCGTGGATTCCCCTAGGGATAGGCGTGAAAAATCAGGGTCTGGAAATGCGGGCTTGGATTCGGGAATAGGGCTGATTATGGGCGATTACTAACTCTAAACTGAAGGAATGACTGGCTGAGTGCAGAAACAATCCCAGCCGGTGTTTCAACTCCCGAAAATCCTGCGGAATCAAAGTTCTTCGATAGTATTATTGTCGAACCCGGAAAACAAACCCGGTGGGTTCTCGGTCCAAAATCGCCAAAGGGGAAGCGGCCAAAGATGTTATCTGGGAAAGGGCTTTTTTGACAATCGGGCGTAATCCTTTGACCCAGACTTCTTATGAGAACATAACTCAAGCCCTAAACGAACTCAAACACGAAGTTCTGTCTCATCAACTGTTTCTGACCTGTTTTTCCAGTGCGGTTAGGAGAGGAGAAATCAAGGGTTTGACAAAATCTTCCCTCTTCCGGATGACTCTGGCTTACTTTCTATTGGTTCCAGATGCGAAGAAGAAATTCCTGAGCGAATTAGAGAAGCAATTGAAGAGGATGAAGACCTAACAATAGGATACCCGATTAGAAATCCTCAGAACCGAGATAGTAAGGGCGCTCTTTTCCGCGGAAACTGCCGGTGGCTAGGACTGCTTTCTGTTCTAGTTCAAGGTTGATGTTTCTTTCCAGGTGGACCCGCAGAAGCGGCAGTCATGGTATCTGAAAGGAGCGTTCGAGACGGGTCCGACATAGATGCAAGGGCTGATACTTCCGCACACGGGACAAGTATGGCTCATGGTCGATGCCTCACTCGTGGTTCTGTGACGGGCGCTTAGGACCTATGGCGTTGTCGATGCGTTGCCGGTAGGCTGAGGCTGGATATGCGCCTATGAGACTGTCTTTGACGGTTCCGTTCTCGAACAGTATGCCCGTGGGTATGCTCATGATATCGTATTTCATAGCCAGCTGCTGGTTGTTGTCCACGTTGATCTTGACGAACTTGAC
>VBBE01000067.1 GCA_005884605.1 Candidatus Bathyarchaeota archaeon | reverse complement strand
TCGAAGGCGGCCTTCGCTTCGGGGTACGGCATCTGCTTCGGCGGGTGCTTGAAGCAGAAAGCGGAGAGGCTCGTAAGCTCCCCCTTCACTCCCCTCTCGAGAGCGAGCTTCGTTCCTCTTATCGCGTCGACCATGACACCCGCGCTGTCGTAGGCGTCGACGACGTGAAGCTTCACATCGATCTCCACTGGCGTTCCCCCGAAATACCTCCCCTTCAGCCAGATGTAGCAGACCTTGTCGTTCATCAAGAAAGGGACGTAGTCGCTGGGGCCGATCCGCGTGGGAACCTCGTAAGGAGACATCGCCCTCACTGCGCTCGTCTTGCTTTCCCTCTTGTCTCTCAGCCTGCTCTCCTCCAGCATATTCAGGAAGTCCGTGTCTCCGCCAATGTTAAGCTGGTAGGTCTCGTCGACCTTCGCCCCCCTATCGACGGCCATCTTCACCAACGTCTTGTGTAGGACCGTCGCCCCCACCTGGCTCATCACATCGTCTCCGGCCACGGGCAGACCCCCCTCCCTGAACCTCTCAGCCCACTCGGGGTCGGAGGCGACGAAGACGGGTATCGCGTTGATGAAGGCCACCCCACCCTTTATCGCGGCGTTTGCGTAGAAATGAGTCGCCTTGGTGCTCCCGACGGGTAGGTAGTTCACTAGGATCTCCGCCCCCGACGACCTGAGTTCCTCGACGACGTCCACCTCACCCTCCCTCGAGACTGGAACGACACCCTTCAGGTACTTGCCGATACCGTCGAGGAGGGGGCCCCTCTTCACGGTGACACCTAGCTTGGGGACGTCGGAGATCCTCGGCGTGTTGTTCGGCTTCTCCTGGATCGCTTCCGCCAGGTCCTTACCGACTTTCCTGGAGGAGACGTCGAAGGCAGATACGAACTCGATCGAATCGGGGGTATACCCGCCGAGCTTCCCGTAAGTTAGACCCTCTTCGCTTTCCCGCTCCTCGTAGTAGTGGACGCCCTGGACTATCGCGGAGGCGCAGTTCCCGACACCCGCGATCGCGACTCTGATTCTTGCCAAGCCTACTTTTAGGCGGCGATGAAAATTCCTATAAATTGATTGCCGTTCTCGGTTTATGGTCTTTTGTGACCATAGACGCTTCCTCCAGTGATGACGGCAGGCACTGCCAAATTGGCTGTGACCTCCTGCCTCCTGAAGGCGTTTAACGTCTCTGGTGAACTACCAGCGACGGTTGCATACCACTCAAGGTTCTTCGCCGCGTTCAGGTCTCTGCTCATCACCAGGCCACAGACTTCACACGTGTAGACTCGTTCTGAGAGAGGCATTTCTTCCTTGACGGCGTGGCATCTGGAGCACATCTTGGTGGATGGAAAGTTTCTTGGTGCGACAACCAATCTGCTACCATACCACTTCGTCTTGTATTCCAGTTGCCGCCTCAGTTCGGCTGGTGCACCATTAAGTATGGCACCAGCGAGACGGTGGTTCTTCGTCAGGTTTCGGACGGCCAAGTCCTCCATGACGACGACTGACTTGGTTCTCGCCAGCCATGTCGTCATCTTATGCAGTCCGTCCTTTCGGGCGTCGGCAATCCGCATGTTCAGCCGCTGGTATCTGAGACGTGCTTTCCAGCGGTTGTTGCTGCCTTTCGTCTTCCGTTCTATCGCCTTCTGAAGGCGTTTGAGTCTCCGTGCTGTTCCGACCAGTTTCTTTGGGTTCTCAAAGACAGTACCATCAGACACCACGTTATCCTTGACATTGAAATCCACTCCTACGATGGGGCCTTTGTTCTTCTGAACTTTGATTCTCTTCCTGACACCAACGGATACGAACCAACGCCCAGCCTTTCCGGCTATGGTGGCAGAAAGGACATGGTGACCATGTGGCAGATAGGAGCGCTCTTTGAGTTTGACAGCCCCAAACGTTGGTAGCTGGATTGAGCTCGTGATGTGGATTGACCCAGTCAGCGTGAACGACTGTACACTATCATGCTTGCTCTTGAACTTCGGCCAGCCAAAGTGGTCTGGACGTTTTAGGAAGTTGTGAAAGGCGTTACCAAGGTCTCGCAACGCTTCTTGCGGGGCACATTTTGACACTTCATACATCCAAGAGAAATCTTTCTGTTTTCGTTCATTCAATAGGCGATGCTGGTCTATCGCCGATTCATACTTGATTGGCTCGTGTGGAAGTTGATTGTAGAACCAGATATTATCGTTGCGTTCAAGGCCCCAATTGTAGGCGACTCTTGCAGTGCCACACGCTTTCTTCAATCGCATAATCTGAGTTTTGTTCGGCCTTAGTTCCGTCCGATACCCAAGATTAATTTGCACTTGTCAATACCTCCGCGAGTTGCTGGGCTGGAATAGGTAGTTCCCTAGACTTGAAGAGCCGCCACGCTGTCTTGCATGAGATACCATTCTTTCGTGCCCAATCAACAAGTTTCAATAGAATGGTTGTCCACGTGTGAACAAATAAGACTATCTGATTCACTTCAGGTTTCGACCCCCCGCTCGGCGGAAGCCTCTTATCATCGTAAGGGGGACAGTTTACAGGCATGGAGGAACGATCTGCCGGCGCGGTACTCTTCAACGACATCGGGAACTCGAGGAAATACCTGCTGCTCAAGTACCCCGCGGGACACTGGGATTTCCCGAAAGGAAACGTAGAGAAGGGGGAGAGTGAAGGGCAGACAGTCCTCAGGGAAGTGAATGAGGAGACGGGGCTCGACGACGTGAAGCTAATTGACGGCTTCAGGCGGAAGATCGAATACTTCTACCGTCGAGAAAATAAGTCGGTACACAAGGAGGTCGTCTTTCTCCTTGCGGAGACGAATAAGGACGACGTGAAGCTCTCCTTTGAGCACCAGTCTTACGGCTGGTTTAGCTTCCGGGAGGCGCTCGAGAACGTGACTTACAACAACTCTAGGCGGATTCTCCTACAGGCTCAGAAATATCTTGAAGAGACGACACGACGAATACGAAAGTAGGCAAGCAACTTAGAACTGGACGAGCGGATGTTTCTCAGCAAGCTTCACGACCTTGATGTAGACGAAGCCGTGCTCATCGGTCTTCTTACTGAAGGCAGTCTCGGCGGTCTTCGCTGGAGAGTATCTCACGAACCCGGCGGGTGGCTCCCCGCTCATCCGCGTGTAGAAGAAGAGGGAGGCCTCTTCATAGTCGTCTATTCGTGCAAAGGCTCCTAGTATCCAGTTTGCACCGTTCTTAAATCCAAAGAGAGGGAGGGGCGGCTCTTCGAAGAGCATCTTGTACGCCCCAACCTTTACCAGACTTCCTAAATCTTCGACCTCGACGGCGAGGAACTTGTCTTCGAACTCGTTTCTACTTTCAAGCTCTTTCGGCATCTTCTTCACTCTAATCACTGGTGCGTAGATGAAGGCAGCGTTGCTCGCGGATTCCACCAGCTGCACCTCCTCGGACTCGCCGTAGCTTCTGTAGGCAAGGAACTCTCCGTTTGTCTTCGCATCGAAGTAGTAGAAGATCGGCGTTCCCATGAAGAGGTCGGCTTGTGCCGCGATTCTGAAGTTATCTCCCTCCTTGAATGCGAAGAGGGGAAATGGCGCCCTCTCCAGTGCACAGGAGAGACGGCCCAGGTCTGCCAGCGAAGAGAGCTTAACGTAACAGGTGCCTAAGATCTGTTTTTGCTCCTTCTTCGGCAACGCGCG
>VBBE01000066.1 GCA_005884605.1 Candidatus Bathyarchaeota archaeon | reverse complement strand
TTCCATGTTCGAAGCATGTTCCTGGGCATGATGCACTTCCAGGACAAGTACAACCAGGACGAGGAACGTCTACAGCGATGCGACATACACTACCTTACACCGGACATGAGGATCATCCCATTCTGCAGCTTCAACGTCATCCCCGAATGGTACCGTGACAGGATACAGAAGAAGTACGGTGTCAGCGTGGAGGAGTGGGAGAAGAAGAGTGGTGAGAAGCTTGAGTCACGCCTCTACCGTGGACAGCTACGACGTGGAAAGCATGCTGACGGTTGCGGCTGCAGTGCCGTACACATCGAGCCGATCACCGGCACCTAGACCGGAAAAATTATCTTCCCAGCATTTTCGCTTGGAATTAGAGGAGATACGGTAGTCTCTATCCGGTTCTTTCCCTTTCTATTTTCGCGAAAAGTACGTAGATACGGGGAGGCCCTATGCGTTCGACGCCGGTTTTTCGGGGGCTAGCAGTGTCCGTTCTAGAAAATCGCCTATAGCAGTGTACGCCTTGACCCGGTTCGGGATCTTCGCAATTCCATGTCCCTCGTCCTCGAATCTCAAGAATTCTACGTGTCTTCCAAGGCCTTTCAATCTATCCACTATCTGTTCCGCTTCCCCGATTGGGACCCTAGGATCGTTCGCTCCATGAATCACCAACAGAGGCGCTTGTATCTTGTCCACTTGGTGTATCGGGGAGATCTGCTTGAATAATTCCCGGTCGTTTTCGAGGCTACCATATTCTGCTTCTCTGAGATGTCGTCTCCAACGTGCAGTATTTTCCAGAAATGTTTCAAAGTTTGCGATCCCTACGAGGTCGACTCCTGCTGCCCATAAGTCCGGGTATTCCGTTAATGCCGATAGAACCATGAATCCGCCGTAGCTTCCTCCAACGATTCCTATCCTGTCTTGTCTTGCAAGACCTTTTCCAATCGCCCATTTCACGAGATACTCTAGGTCCCGGACAGAGTCCAAACGCTTGTCCACATCATCTAGGTGGACGCCTTTCTTCCCGTAGCCTGTGCTGCCTCGTACGTTTGGAGCGAGGACTAGAAAGCCTCGGTTGACCAGGTATTGGACGATTATGTTGAACCGGGCAGTCTCTTGGCTCTCTGGGCCGCCGTGGACGAAAACAACCGTTGGCAGGGAGCCGCGACCATTAGCCGGCCGGTAGGCCCAAACCGGAATGACTAGGTCGTCAAAGCTGGGAAATCTCAAACCTTCTGGCTCGACGAGATTCGACGATGGAATGGCTGCGGTCGGGACAAACGTGGTTTGTCTAACCGACTGATCCTCATTGTCGTAGAGCCACAGGTTCAGGTTGTGCTTTGGGCCTTGAAAGCTGAATACGAGATGTTTGGAATCAGGGCTCCAATCCATTAGGTTGCGCCCCGCAACTACTGGAGATTCAAAAGCACCTAGGGGAAGCCCGTCGACCAGAAAATCCTGTTTCTTCTCTAGGTCGTAAATATGCAATCTGCTCGCTCCGTCAACGTTCCGGAAGTATGCTAGCGAGCGAGTGTCAGGCGAGACACTGCCACCTACCGCGTCCCAGTCCTCTTCGATCAGGTAATCCAAGTGCCCGGTTCCAACATCGATGGTCGCGGGTTGGAGGAATTCCCGGTCTTCGTTGGTCATAACATACAGCGTACTCATGTCTTTGGCGTGCCCCGCGTAGTCAAAGCTGGCTTCACCGGAGTGCTTGGTGAGGTGGGCGGTCTCGCCTGTCTCAGGCCAAAGTAGGTAGAGATCACTATCTAGGTTGGTGTTTGCCTTTGTGAAGAGCATTCGATCTTTGTCTACCCAGTCCAAGGGATAGTTCGTAGCGTCGTTCTGGTAGACGAGATTCTTCTCTCCGCTCGCAACACCGCATGTGTAGATGTCGAAGAATTTTTCGTCTCTCTCGTTTGACGCATAGCAAACTGACTCACCGCGGGGAGAGAACGAGCCGAAGACACGGATCCAATCATCTCCAACGGTCAATTTCTTCGCCGCGAGATTTTCCATATCCAAAGTCCATACTTGGTGCCTCTCACCGCCCCCAGGGTCCATTGAGAGTCCTAGGTTTTGGCCGGTCGGCGAAAAGACGGCTAAAGAAACGCGCTCATTGAAAAGTGTCAACTGGTCTATTCGACTGGTTGCAAGGTCTAGAATCCAGGCCTGTGGGACCCCGGTGATGTCGCTGATGAACGAGACATGCTGACCATCAGGTGCGAAGCTTGGTCCATAGGCTATTCGAACACTGGAGTATCGATCGAAACCATATCTTGGATGGTTTGAGGGCATAGCTATCTCGGCTCCGTACGGGCTGTTCTTATAATCGCTTCAGGTCTTCAACTGTTGATGCCAAGCTTTTTCAGCGTGGACGCTCGAAACTGCGTCCTCGGGCCTAGTGGTAGAGATTGCAGAAATCTATTGTCAAGCAAGACGCGGGTAGTTGGGCGCGCATCGAACAGGTCACTGTCAAGTGCTCACCTCAAAAGGCGAAGATTGATGACAATCTCGCATTTACCGTGGGGTTCCGTCTTGATGGTGTCGTCCGTCGAAACTTTCACCAGAAGTTCTGGGAGGCAGCCTACGACCAGCATGATGGCGGACTACGGATGGCTTTCAGAGTTGAACTGCGCAAGTCGGGAGTTCGATTACTCGCAAAACCATTGAAGGAAGAGAAGTTTGTCCGGAGAGCAGTGTTCTTCTGGACGCGAAACCCAGAGATTCCTCACCGTGTCTGGATGACAGTGGCGACAGAGTTCGAGACTATCCTCTATCCAAAAACTGAAGAGGAAGCCAGAGAGATGATGTTCAATGTTACGCGGAGCTTCGAGTTGCCGGCAAGCGCACTTGGGAAAGGCAATCACAATCTGGGAGCCAGCGTGAGCGCCAAGTGGGGCAAGCACGTCTTTACTGAGCGGGGAGAGGCGTCAGGTAAGTCGCCTTCTCTGAAGATTCAGATTGCCTGATTTTTTCGGGGAACTTTTCCGAAACAACAGCGTCATCTTTATGTGGCTAGATCATCGGAGACGATGAAGTAGGCGAATCGCACATTGGCAAAGTATGACGGGATCAAAGGACAAGAGATCTTGGAGATTGAAGAGGGGGAAAATGAAGTGACGATCATTCTCAGAGACAATCGCTACCTATTCGTCAAAGTCGTTGACGGAAAGCTTGCTACAACCTCGGTACCGGAGTAGGCTGTACCAAATCAATCGCTGATCCTAGAAAATTCCTTTAGACTTTGAGGACTATCTTTCCAAAGTGCTCGCTCTTCTCCATATTCACCTGAGCCTTCGCAGCCTCCATCAGTGGAAAGACGGAGTCGACGACGGACTTGAGTCTCCCATCTTCGAAGAAGCCAAGGACTTTGAGGAGTTCTCCGCGTCCGCCCATAAAGGACCCCATAAGGGAAAACTGCTTGACGAAGACGTATCGGATGTCGATCTCGGCCTTTCCACCACTAGTGACCCCGCAGTTGACTAATCTTCCAGCGGGGGCCATCGACTTCATGCTCTTCTCCCATGTCGCCTCCCCGATATGGTCGAAGACTACGTTGACCTTTCGTCCATTTGTTACCCGTTTGACTTCGCTGGGTATGTCCTGAGTATGATGGTTGAGAACAAAATCTGCTCCAAGTTTCTGAGCTTTGTCTCTCTTAGTCTCGCTCCCAACCGTAGCAATAACTTTCGCGTTCAAGAGTTTGGCAACTTGGACAGCGGCACTTCCAACACCACTACCTGCCGCCCACACCAGAACCGTTTCCCCTGGCACCAGACGTGCCCGAGTCACCAGCATATGCCAAGCTGTCAAGAAAACGAGGGGGACTGCGGCTGCCTGTT
>VBBE01000065.1 GCA_005884605.1 Candidatus Bathyarchaeota archaeon | reverse complement strand
GAGTTCGACCGTTTTCACTAGCGAAATCTTAACTACCTCAGCGTCAGGTGCTGGAATACTTTGCGTCGTCGTCTCGTACAGTACTTACCCCATCTCATGGTAGCTGTGGCTGTGATCTCTATTCTTGGCGCCTCTTACGCCTCGGCCCTCGCCCTCAGCTCTTCGAGCTCATCACCAAAGGCAACCTGGGCGGTCAACCCTGTCACGATAACATTCCCCGCGACAATAGGCACAGGCACTAATGCAGACTCTTTCACTTGCAGCCCCAGCGCCTCAGGTATCACTCTAATAGCGAAGGCGAGCACATCGAAGGTAAGCCTCTCCGTCGCCCCCTCTAGCTTCGCGTCCTGCGGTTCAACCCCTAACCCCGTCACGCTGAAAGCCCAGTGTCTCGTCCCCGCGGCACAGTGCAAGGGAACCTATAGCGGTCTCGTCCAGATACGGCAGCCAGCCAACTACCGGAACATTCCCGCCAACCTAGCGGTCAACATCGTCGTAACCTGAACACTACTCTATCGGTTTCTTGGTTCTTCCGACTACCCGATTACCCGTGAGCATCCTTGGTGAGTCTCCGCTCAGTGGTAATTGTCATTGTCCAAAAGAGCCAAGATAGTTGTGACCGTGGCCAGAATCATCTGAAAGGATTCCACGTGAAAGATCTGCCTAGCCGAGCCTCCTTCACATGACCTAGTTGAGACCGGCTGGACGACGCTAGCCCGATCCGTATGGACTCGTTAACCATCCTCCTGAACAACCCTAACAGCCCTAGAACATCGCTAGATGAAACATAGTTTTGCCAGACCGACTTAACAGCCAAACGATAAACAACGAGAGCCAAAATCCTAGGTATAAGTCAGAGAGGCGTCCGACGACAAGTTTACAGAACCAAATCTTACAAAAGGGGGGTTCAGGAAGATGTTTTCCACGCGGTTAAGGGATGGAGTTCCCAGTGAGGGCTGGGGTCCTGGTTATCCCAGAAGACGAAGCCCTGGACGGCGATAGGTGTCCCGTTGCAGAAATTCGTCATCGGAGGAGGCACCGGAGGGCAGCGGGGAATTGTTTCGTTGCTATCGTAGGTTGTGGAGGCACCCGCCCAGCCAGCCGCCATCCAATCATGGTCAAACTCGATATGGATTCTTGGATTGAAACTGTTCGTGTCTCCGACCAGGAATAGATTGCCGGTGCTGTCGCAGAAAGTGTTGGGCCTACCATCTCCGTTAATGTCTGGATAGGACGTTCCATTATTAATGGGGTCGAACTTGGTGGAACAATCCTCGGTCTGGTAGCTACTCAGATAGACCCCTGAAACCTGGACCAGCACAGGCTCCGTCTGGCCATTGATGTTGACGATGGAGCACGGCGGGCGTAGCATTCTCTTGTTCGGGATTCCTCCATCGGTCGCGTTTACCTGATACGGACTTCCCATGAGGCTCTGGTTTGGATACGCTGACCCGAGGATAGTCCTGAGATCGCCTAAGACGACTGGGCATGATACATTAGGGTTCCAAGACACAGGTGGCCAACCGAAAATCCCGGTATTGCCGACGATGAGCGAGGTGTTCGCTCCACTGCTTGCGACCATTAACAGGACGAGAATCAAGAGGGACGCGACATGGGTTCTCATAGCCGGTTCTGTCAACTCTTCGGTGGTTGACTCATCTGCATCGACTTTCAGGATTGCCCTCAGTCTGGGGTTCCTGTACCATTGCTTCACTTGCAGACGCGACGGCCGCGAACCTCACGGCTCTCGCCTGGCATTCACCAGGCCAGCTAGACCAGTCGCAAGTCAGGGTTTTACGCCTGGTCAAGGCAACCATCTACCCAGCATCGGCCCAGTCGGCTATTTTCGGGCCAGAGCCCACATCTCGCCTCTGGACTGGGCTTCATCGACTGATGACTACCAACACAGCTTGCCGGAGAACTATTTCAGAGATAGGTGAATGAAAGTGGTCAACAACCGACAACCCTGACAGAGCCTCATAGCCCAAAGCTAGGAGATGGATATGCCAAAGTTCAATGCGACCGGACAGGCAGTGGACAGACACGCAGTTGTGGACGCTGTAAGCGTAAACGTGACCAGCAGAGTCCCCCCGTTTCCGTTCACTGTGCCACCAGCCGAGGAGAAGCTTACCCCGGAAGGTAATGTTCCGGTCCGAGTTATCGTCAAAGTATCAGGCGATGCTCCCGTATTCTTTACGCAAGCATACTTCGATTGCGAGCTTCCCACGGTGAAGTTCCAAGAGTTGATGATCACCCCCGTATCGGAATATCCGGTGGCCGTCCCACAACTTGCCCCCTGGGCTACATCTGCTATGGCGAAGAGATTGTTGCCCACGTTCACAAGAGTGCCTGTGTTGCTAATGGAGAGAAGGGAGGCTCCTATCACTATTGCGACTAAAGAGATGATGACGAGCAGTCCAAGAACGAGCTTGATAGTTTGCCTAGACATTACTCTGCTTCACCTTTCAGTCACCAGAAGTTTAGCGGCTCTCATGGTTTTTGATTTTGGGACGATGGCCATTTAACCTCTCTCAACTTTTTTCACGGGAAAAGATAGGAAGGCTTCTAGTCTTAACTCCCTTAGTTCATCCAGATTGACTCGGAATTTCTCCAGAGCTTCTGTATGGGCGCTGGCATTCTGAACCCGAAGCCTGTTAGGGGTCTGAATCTGAATTTCTCATCGCACGATCTGCCAGCAATGACGCCCAAGCAGGGAAACTAAACCGGTTCATGTGAGCAAGCTTGGAGTGCAAGATGCGAGATTGAACGGGCCCTGAAAGAGCCCCTGAGAGGGTTGAGAAGAATAGCAGAGCCCACTCGAGATCCGACCAAGAGTTAGCAAAACCCTCGAGTATATCTTGGGAGGGGGACGATCTACTGGGTCTTCTTTGAATATTTTTTGGACTTTTTGCCGGACTTGAAACCCTGGCTGAAAGTTTCCGACTCTTTTCGGCTCGATTTCTCGTCCTTTGCAGACTCGGCGTGGTCTTCCGGTTGGAGGAAGGTGTCTGGAGAATCCTCGGCCTTCTTCCGCTGAGATTCAGACCTATTCTTCTTCTCCCTGTGAAAAGTTCCACTTATTTCCGACTCGTCTGTTCTTTCTTCCGTGGGTGGGAGGTGCCGTGTTTGGCTGGTGGTCGTGTTCTTGACCCCGATGTCCTGTTGCAATAGTTCCCACTCGTGCTTGACTTTCGAGTAGCACTCGTCGGCCATGCCGATGAACTGTCGGGCCACGGCGATGTTTCTCTCAAGCTCCTTCAGACGCGACTCCAGCTGATTCGCCAAGGTCGCATTTGCAATATCAGTCAGACTATTGTCGCTGACTTGTAACTTGGACATTATCTAACCAACGAACAATCCTTCCAAGCGCCCATCTAACCCTAATGTTCCCGGTGCTGGACATCCGGGGTAGCGTTCTTCCCCTTCTACCCAATTACTAGCGAGTACACTGGGTGTATCTCCGCCCAGTAGGAATGGTTAGTGTCCAGAACATATGGGCCGGTTATTGTGATGTGCTGGCCCTCGCTCGGAACCGGAATCTGGTTTGTATAGTTCTGGCACGCGGATATCGCGTCTGTCTGGCTAGGCGGAGTTACACAGATTATCTCAACCACAAGATCACCGTAATTTGGATACCCTTCGTTACCACTATTTGTGAGGTTACTGTAAGCCTGGTCTAGATTCGTTCGCAGGTGAACGTCGCCATCAGCTTCCTCTATGACCCGGTC
>VBBE01000012.1 GCA_005884605.1 Candidatus Bathyarchaeota archaeon | reverse complement strand
GTCTTCACACAAACGATCGCATTTCGGAACACCGGTGTGATCATGCGCGTCAGGCCCCAGATTAATGAGGGGGGAAGTCTCACACTCGAGGTATCCCAGGAGGTCAGTCAGGCCGGTGCCAATAACACCTCCGCAATAGCGGCACCCGTCATCGGCAAGTCCTCAGTCAATTCAACAATTGTCGTACAAGATAACGAAACGATCGCGATCGGTGGCTTTATTCACGAGAACAAGGACCTTCTTCGCAGCCGATTGCCGTTGCTTGGCCGAATTCCGGTTGCGGGCGTATTGTTCGGGAGCACGAGTAATTCAAGCTCTCGAACGGAGTTGATTGTTCTGATCACCCCGCACGTCGTTCGCACTCGGGAGGAAGCGGAAAGCGCGACTGAAGAAGTCAAGGCACGGTTGCGCGAAGTGCAAAAATTAGTCAAGTAAGGCATCCGCTTCACACGGTGTGTAAAAATTAATCACTCCGCGAGTATGAAGCAACCGGCAAAGCGAGTAATCACCCTCTCCCAAAGGCAGAGGGTAGGGTGAGGGTCTCAAGATTCGACTAAACTTGCGATCCTCTTCCGGCGCCTCGTTGCGCCCTCCCCCCAGAAGGCCGCCAACTTCCACTCTTTTGGAAACGGTCGTGCTCGGTTTGAACCCTTTAAGTGTCGAACAAGAGCGGGATTACCACCGGAAAAATCGGTGATAACTGCTTGACACCCAGAGTTGAGCGATGCTAACTTTCACGGCGTTTTAATTTTCTTGGCAATACCCAACGCGCCGTTTATGTGCAAAGTAGCTTGTGGCTAGGAAAGCGGCGTAATCTACAAACAAGTTTTAACCGGAAAATTCGATGGACGAGGAGGTGATGGCGTACCGCTTGTGTACGGAGAAGAGAGTGGGTTCCAAAAAAATTCTCCACCGGATTCTCCGGTTTTGAAAAGGATCAGGGTTCAATCACGACCAGCGGGGAGCACCACGGCTCGTTGGTTAAGTTTATTGAGTTGCCACGACTTCGAAAGGAGAAGAAATGACGTTAAAGTCACGATGGATTGGGTTGGTGACCATTCTAGTGCTCTTCGCAATGGCGCCGAGTTCGTTTGCCCAAGTGCAAATCCAGATCTTTCCCGATGTCTCGTCTCAGGAAGTTCAGACAAACCGGAATGCGCAAACCGCCAGGCCCGGTACAAATGGTGCCGGTCTCCTGGTTTCCGGATCATTGCTCGCCAGTTCCCAACTTACGGCGACGACATTGAGAATTTCCTATCCAGGCCCCATCACTTCGCAGCCTGATGCTACGGTGAATGACGATGGCGTCAACTGCACGGATGGTAGCGCCGCCATCGTGTGCCCAACTTCGGGCTCAGGCATAGGGGGCTCTGCCGGCATTCCCGCTGGCGATCCAATGAGAATTGAAGGTGCAACGGGGGTATTTGCCACCGTGGGCAGACTGCGACTCAACACGACGGCGTCAAGAATCGAAGTTACACTACCGAATTCAGGAGGAGGGCTCACGGGAGGATCTACTACAATAAATTCGAATTCAGGTGTTTTCAGAATCGTGGGAGTCCGCATTGACGCCAATGGTAAGACCGGTGCTCAGACGTTCTCCGCAAGTCTGAACAACAGCGCGAATAACTACATAATCAGCACAACGACTGGAACCATCATCAACAACATCGGTCCGGGTCTTGCTGGTCCTCCAGCGATCGGCTTCGCGCCAGCGACTCCGACTATTGTTTGCGCAGGAGCACAAGGAGGACAAGGAGCAGGTACTTTCGCTCCAGGAACCGCCACGATTTTCACGAATCGCAACACTGCGAGGTCTTGTGGCGCATTCACCTTAACCGAAGGATTTGCATCGGCATGGCGAACCCGGACTCAGAGCGGTAATAGCTCCACTGGGCCAACTACTAGCGTCAACACCGGCTCGGAAATACGGCTTACGTTTAACAACGTACCCGCCGGCGTAACCCTTACGCTGGGTTCCAGCAGGGGTACGGCCTCGAGCAATTCTTCGCTTGGGATGTCGCTAAGCAACACCACAATAACCTCATCCTCTACGACGTCGAAGATAACGTTTACCGGCACGAGCACCAGTGACGTAGAAGTGGCAGAAATCGACTACAATATTACGAATGTCTCTAGTACTGCAGCGGTGACATCCCCCGGCACAATTTCCGTTACTGCTACATTGTTCCCATTTGGTGACGGAATCGACAGTGCTGGTGTGCCCCGAGAAGATCAGGGTTATCCGAGTTTTGTCGAAGCAGACGTGGGGCCGACGACCATTGTGAACATCATCGCTGCTAACACCACGATGTTGATGCCTTATGCTCTTGTATTGGGGCAATTTGACACGGGTCTCGCTGTCGCGAACACCACGGCGGATCCGTTTGGTGGTGGGGGTGGCGCAACTCGAGCGAATGGGACCCTCATCCTGGATTTCTTTCCGACAACCTCGACCGGAGGGGCTGGGACGCCTTTCTCATTGACTACGAGTTCTACGGTCAAACCGGGTAGTGGGTTATCGTCTGACGGCACCCTTGGCGCCGGCGCAACCTGGACGGTTCTCATGAGTCAGTTGCTATCGGCCGCAGGCCAGACAGGCAACTTCATCGGATATGTCTTTATCCGCGCGAATTTCCTGAATGGTCACGGGACAGCGACAATTTCAGACTCTAGGACCTATTCATTGACCGTGAATGTGTTTGTGCTGCCACCACCGGCGACATTTTCGCGCGATGCTCCAAGTGGTGGGTCTGAGCAGCTACATTTCTAGGTTAACCTGGAACAAAAAAATGGGGGGCTAAAAGCCCCCCATTTTTTTGCCAAAGCCGCGATTACTTCACCCCTTTTGATAGAATTGCGTTGGATTATGAGAAAAGGCGCTTGTCTGATACTCACGTTGTACCTGTCGTCGGTTTCAGTCGGTTTTGGTCAAGAGTTGCGTTTACCGCGGAATCCCGAAAAATTAATCGATAGAGCCCTGAGTTTCTGGACCCTCATTACTTCGAATCAGCGTTTTCGCGCGCTTGAATTCGTTTTGCCCGAAAAGCGAGATTTGTTTTCGGCGGGAAGGGTAATGCCTATTCTGAAGGCAAAGGTTGTCGGCCTCGATGTAACCAGCAACGCCGAGCGGGGAGCAGTTCGGACTACTGTGGAAGTGCTCTCAACTGAGAGCGCGTCCGGTTCGTTGAGTTGGACCATTACGGACCCATGGGTCTGGAAAGATGATAATTGGTATCTCAGCATGGAAAATTCACCAGACGTTTTTCCCCACTCACCGGTGAACGAAGAGATCGATATCAAAGAAGCCCAGAAACAAATCGAAAAAAATTTTCACTTGCTGCGAGATCAAATCGACCTTGGAACTCTGCTTGACGGCCAGTATTTTAATATCAACGTTCCAATCGAATATACGGGCGATTTGCCGCTTACGATCGAGCTGGGACTTCCGAACCCGCTGGTTGCTCTCGGACAATTACCGGAACCGATAACTTCCCGTTCAAAGAATTTCGTGTTGTTGGTGGGCACGGATAATTGGGACGGTCCATTCACCCTTCCGCTTCCTCTCACGATACGGTATCTAACCGCGGCCGTGGAACGCACTGTGACCGTGAAAGGGAATGTCTTTCATCCTGTGAGTTTTCGTCAAGTTCCTCCCAACGGACCTATTGAAGAGGGACGCGAATTCTCCGTCTTCGTCCGAAACAATACGGAACAAAAAGTTGGAGTGACCGGCATTATCGTAGATGCAAAATTGGACGTATTGAAAAGGCCGGAGATCATCTTGCCCCATGGCGAGGAGGAAGTGGTTCTTAAACTCCGGCCCGGTCAAATCCCCGACCAGCTCACGCTGATATTAGATGCGCCCCTTCATGGGCAGGACAGGTACAGCCACCGCTTCAGGAATGTCCGGCACTGAAAGCTAAACCGCTCCAGGCTACAGATGTACAAAAATCTTCGCATCACGGCTGTCATTCCCTGTCTCAATGAGGAAATTGGAATCAGCGAAGTGCTGAGAGAAGTACCACCCTTTGTGGACGAAGTGATTGTGGTCGACAATG
>VBBE01000011.1 GCA_005884605.1 Candidatus Bathyarchaeota archaeon | reverse complement strand
CGACCAGAGCACATCTCACTGCTGGGGAGACGGTTCTGGTCTGGGCGGCGGGAAGCGGAGTCGGAAGCGCTGCAATCCAAGTCGCCAAGGTCTTAGGCGCCAAAGTCATCGCTACCGCTGGAAGTGATGAGAAACTCGAGAAGGCCAGAGAACTTGGAGCCGACTGGACCATCAACCATCACAGCGCTGACGTTCCAGCTGAGGTCAAACGGGTCACCAACGGTCGCAAGGCGAATGTAGTATTCGACCACATCGGTCAAGCGACGTGGGAGAAGAGTATGCGTTCGATGGCTCCTGCGGCTCGGCTAGTAAATTGTGGAGTTACAAGTGGTGGGAAGGCTGAGATCGATATACGGTACATTTTCGTCCGACAGTTTTCGCTGATAGGGTCTTTCATGGGGGGTCGAGGGGAATTGCTGAAGGTCTTGACGTTCTTCGAAGATGGCCTGCTCAAGCCTGTCGTCGATTCTGTCTATGCTCTATCTGATGCAGCGAAGGCCCAGACTAGGATTGAGAAGAGCGAACATTTTGGCAAGATTGTTCTGAAGATCTAGCCTGCGAAGTCGCTTAGAACGCGCCCTGATCCGGAATCGGGGCAGGCGATTTGAGATCACGCAGTTTGCACGTTGACCTGCACGTTGAGCTACACCATGTCGAAAACAGCCGACCGGCTGATTCTGCGCCCTGTTTCGCAAGACTCGCTTAGAACAGTTTCAACTGGCGGGACCCCCCTGCAAAAAATCTCAAAAGTAGTTGATGCTCACGACACGGAACTGCTGTTCCGGAAACCCCATCTATTCGAGGAATTCTTTCGCTGAATCCCGCAATGTAGACTTTGAAGCCGAGTCGGGTTCCAGCGAGACCTAGAATTCTAGCGCCCAGCATTGGGCCTTATTCTGGGACTGAGTCTGCGATTAGTTTTCCGTTGACAACCTTAACGAACAGGTATCGGTTGTCCCGGAAGATGATCGTAAGTTCGTTCTCTCCTTCTGTGACCGTTAACACGTCTTGTCCGATTATTCCATCATACTTTGCCAATTCAGATCGCCTACCACAATTTTCTTGTCTGGGATTTCTTTCTTAAATCTTTGATTTATCGAACGTCGATCTTGAGACTTGGAGTCTTGGCTGTTGCTTCTCCTCTCTCCGTGAAAATGTGCTTGCCCCATTTTGCGTGAACCTTCGCCTCGAGAGTGTGATGTCCTTTACCCAGTTTTGAGGCGGGTAGTTCGAAGCTTCTCGTAACATCAAAGAGCATTGTCCGGGCTTCCTCCTCAGTCTTCGGGTAAAGGATAGTTTCGAACTCAGTCGCGACCGTTGCCCAGACTCTGTAGGGCAGTTCGGGGTTCCGGGTCCAGAAGAACACTCCCCGTCGGACAAACTTCTCGCATTTGAGTTCAGCCCCAGGCAAGACCTTGGCTCGTTGTTTAGAGAGGTCGACTCTGTAGGCCATTCGGAGTCCGAGGTCATGCTCGTCATAGGCCTTCTCCCAGAGCGGTCGGACGAAATTGCGCCTGATGCCACCTTTGAGCTTGAAGCCAACAGTGAACGCGAGGTTATCGTCTAGTTTCGCAAGCTGAGGCGAGGCGGCTATCGTCAGATCTTGAATGCTAGCCCATTGCTCGCCCTTCATTCTCTCGAGAGATGACTGCAAACCATTCAACGCTTCCCGGGTCTAGTCCGTCCGGTCGGTATCGAGGATAGAAAAAAGGTCTTTGGTTGAAAGGGGGGAGTTTAGGTGCCTGTTATGGGCTCGATGTGGACGCTGCTGCATCCGCAGCCGTCGGCGTGCTTTCCTCTTCGGAGCGATCCCCTGTAGAGTCGTGCTTCGAGTTTCTCGCCATTCTTCTTCTCCCACTCGTCCACGGTGATACCGTACTTCTTCTGTATCCTGTCTCGGTACCATTCGGGTATGACGTTGAACGAGCAGAAGGGAATGATTCTCATGTCCGGTGTCAGGTAGTGAATGTCGCAGCGTTGTAGTCTCTCTTCGTCCTGGTTGTACTTGTCTTGGAAGTGCATCATTCCGAGGAACATGCTCTTGATGTGGAACTGTCCGACTGCGCTGTAGTCGTGTTTGAGCAAGGCTCCGACCAGCAGCTTTGCCAGGTTGAGTCCCGCGGGCTGCTTGTCTTTCTCGATGAAGCTGTTAAGTCTGCTCATGAACTTAGCTGCTACTAGGTACTTGTTGGAGCCTGAGTTGAGTTCGTCGGTCTTCTCGTCGAGGTATTCGAAGAGACCCTTGAGGTCAACGAAGCTCGTTATGGGTACGAGTGATTTGGTGTTCTTGTCTTCGAATACGTAGGTTCCCGCGCCGCATGCGAAGTGGATGGATAGTTCGTATTGTGGTCTCTTGGTGAAGGCTTCTACGAAGTGTGTTACTGGTGAGCAGCTTGGGACTGGGAACCACGCGTCTCTCGGGATCTCGCCGTTAGTCTGCTCCTCGATTCTCTCGATGCAGTCGGGTATGGTGATTCGGTACTTCTCCCGCTCTTGCTTCTTCATTCTTCCCGTGAGGGAAACCGGCTGGTAGCTGATTGCTCTGACAATGTCGATGTTGCGCTGTGCGAACCGGAGTATTCCGCCTAGTTCGTGGTCGTTTATCGATTTGATGACTGTTGGTACGAGTACGACTCCAAGGTTGGCTTTGCGGCAGCTCTCGATCGTGTAAGGTGCTTCCCAGTGATTCTTGGGGTTGGTCTTGGGGCTGACTCCGTCGAAGCTCATGTAGAGGTTGCTTAGACCCGCGTCTCTCAGCTCCATTGCAAGGTTGGGGTTGAGTGCTAGGTTGATGCCGTTGGTGTTGAGCTGGATGTGGTCTACTCCTTCCTCTTTGATCACCTTGACGATCTCGGGGAGTTCTGGGCGTAGGGTGGGCTCTCCGCCGGTTATCTGAAGACTATTTCCCGGAACGGGTCTCTCGGCCTTTAGCGCACGGACCATTTCGCGGACCTGGTCCATGCTGGGCTCGTATACGTAGGCTCCTTCCAGACCTTTCTTCACGTAGAAGAAGCAGTACCAGCAGGTAAGGTCACAGCGGTTGGTAACTATGATGTTGGCTAGTCCAGTGTGGCTTAGGTGGTTTGAGCATAGACCACAGTTGGCTGGGCATGCGCAACTCTCGATTGGGACATTTGGAGCATGGGTTCCTTTTCCGTCGCTCCAGTATGTTGCGAACTTCTGATACATGTCGTATGATCCAAAGTAAAGTTCCTCTGTCTCACCGTGTTCTGGGCAGGTTTTGGTCATGAAGACCTTGCCTTCTCGTGCGAAGACGGTGGCCGGTAGGATGCGGTTGCACTCTGGGCAAACGCTCTGTGTTCGGCGGA
>VBBE01000010.1 GCA_005884605.1 Candidatus Bathyarchaeota archaeon | reverse complement strand
GGTCGGCTGACATTCATGAGGAATGGATTTCAGCGCTTCTTCGGAACCGTCCCGACCTGAACTCCTGACGATCAAACGGCAGTGTAGGCGGGGCGGTCACCTTCGGCGCTTTCACCGCACCGGCAGGATTTGTTGATATCCAACCGGAAGCCTGACAAAAACGAAAGAACGAGCGTATTCGTTCCAGTCGCTTAACAGCCGAGATCGGGGAATCCTTCCATCCGGCGCGGAACTCCCGAAGATGTTCAAGGCCGATTTCCGGGATGTAATGCAAGCCGTGGTTCGTAGCAAACTGTGCGAGCTGCGTTTCGAGTGTGTAGCGGAGCTTGCCGTACCACACGTCGGAAATCTGCCGCGCTTTCGCGTCGCGTAAGAACATCGCGATGGCTTGCTCGACGGTCACGGGAGCGGTTTCGACTTCTTCCGGAAACAGACTTTGTGCTTCGAGATCGCGGACCTTTGCTTGGGCGGCCTCCCATGATCGGATACCAAGCGATTCCCGAACGTACTTGGTTCCGAGTTGCCCTTCAAGATTGATGGGGCAATTGCATTTTCGCCATTCGCCCCCTTTCGATCGGTGGGCACATTTGCGGGAGTGTCGACGGTAGATGGTAAGCATTAAAACTGCCTGTCGAACCGCGCCAGTAAGAGGTTGGGACGATTCGAGGACAGTATACCGCGGCCACACACAGCACACACACATCAAGAACTGTGGCTGTAAATCGTTGATTCCATATGTATTTTTGAAGTGCCGGAGGGGGGACTTGAACCCCCACGGGACTAGGTCCCGGCAGATTTTGAGTCTGCTGCGTATGCCAATTTCGCCACTCCGGCCAACAGCGCAACTTCTGGAACGTAACACCTTTGGAATGAATCAGTCAACGGGGCCGGATTCTTCAAGTTTTCCGGCCCTGAATTCCCGCTCTTTGTGCCAGTGGGTACTGTTTTGGGTACTGACTGCTTCAAACTGTTTCCAATTTCAAGTTGCTGCACCGCTCTGCTCATGCTGTTTGGCGCAAGATGCGCATAGTATTTTTCCGTCAAAGTGACGCTATGATGACCGAGCAGATCGCGGATGACAGCCATATCGACGCCACGCTGTGCCAGATGGGCTCCGAAGGTATGCCGCAATGCATGAATTCCAACTCGCTTTAATCCACATCTCTTCAAAAGCGAGCGGAACGATTCCAACACCAACTTCCACCGAGAGCCGTCGTGCTGATGGAAAACAAAATCCGTTGCTTCCTGCTTCTTTTTAAGCATTGAATGAAGCGCTGACATCGCCGACTCATTCAATGGCACACGTCTTTCTTTGCGGCCTTTCGGACTGAAGCTCAGATGTTTTTTGTTGCGGATATGCACAACTCCGGATTTCCAATCGATGTCCGAAAACTCCAGGAATAGCATTTCTTGGCAACGCAAGCCCGTGTTGACATCCAGAACGATGAACTCAGGCCAGTGGTTAAAATGATTCCGGCGTTGATTTCTATCGTTTTCAGCGCGCTCAACTAGCAATCGGATTTGGTCGGCTGTGAAGTAATCCGTTCGGACCGTGCTGTCATCTTTGAGAAGGTCCACACGACGGCCGGGTGAAACTTCGACAGAGCCCCATCTCTCTGCCTTGTGGAGCATGTGCTTCAACGCGGAAAGATCCCGATTCACCGTCGCGTTTGAGATCTGAGTCTTCTTGGTCCGGCACGTGTCCTTTTTTCTCTGAGCCGCATACTTCTCAATCAGGTGCACTGTAATAGCGGTGGTGAGGGTATTCGCGCCGAAAAATGCGAGCCATTGTCGAGTGAAACTTCTCACCAGTTTTACGTACCGAGGCGATCTCTTCGATTCCATGTACTCGAGGAAATCAGTGACCAACTTGCTCAACGGGACTGGTTGCACGCGAAATTGTCCGAGCAGTTCCGTCTTCTGACAGTCTTTCAGGAAAACGCCATAGCGCTGATCTGCGACGGCTTTCTTCGCAGTCTTTAACGACTTGTGTGTCCAGCGTCGGCGCTGTTCATCAAAAAACCGGACCGAATAGAATTTTCCTCGTTTTACCAATGTGGATTTCACTATGCCACCTTATTGCTTTGCATCCATTCTAAGATTTCGTCCTCCCGAAATAACAGCGTTTGTCCGATTTTATGGTGAGGAATTCCCCCGATGTGCGTCAGGTAGTATATCCGCGATTTTTTCAAGGGTAGGATCTGCATCAGTTGTTCTATGTTTAGCCACTTCGGTTTCGGAAGAGTCTCTTCCGTTGCATGAATACTCATAAGTACGTCTCGCTTTTCTCTGCCCTCCTCGAATGGCGCCTCTGGTTTGCGCCTGCGATCATTCGTCTCCAGTCGAACAAAAACATAGGGACAGCCCACAACCCGCAGAAGCGATCTAGGGAATGAAAAAACACCCTGAATAGATGAGGCTTTTCAGGCAGAAAATCCGTCGCTTGATTCACGGAAAAACGAGAAACGGTTGTGCCACAGAGGCATCGAGCCTGTCGGCGGATTGGTCCCCGGTATATTCATAGGCGGCAAGGTGATGATTTGGCCCAACCCCGATTAGTGCTGTCGATATGGATTCATTACATTCACCCCGGGTCTCTTTGTAGTACGCCATGAAGCCATTTCTCGGAATCGATTTAATCTCTATACACGAGTCCAAATACACCTCCTCCACTTCGCTAAAGACGGTAGACGTTCGCGCGAGCCTACGAAGTAATGCGTCAAACTTGTTGAGAGCCCTATCGACGGATTCAGCTTCTGCCATGCAGCTGAAGTATCCACGCCAAATGGTGGGACGCTCCGGTAACGCCGAATCATGACTTTCAAATGAAAAATGTCCCAAGTAGACCATCAGAACCTCCAGTCAATGAATCTTAAATGTGAAGTCTGAGGACGAATATTGTGGTTGCGCATTGAGCTCACAAGGTGTGGGCGCATGGAGTGACTGCCAGCTTCCCAAGCTGGACGTCGCCGGTTCGATCCCGGTCTCCCGCTTTTTCCTTTTCAATTGGTTACGTCCACTACGGCGGTTTTGCACTCACAAAGCTCTCCTTAATGATGTTGGAATGATGGGCGTCATCCGCAAGTTCATCAGCCATAACAGACAGCAGCTCGATGAATGCCAGCGGAATAGCTGGCGTTCGTCCACCCAGACTGAAACTCGGTACAGCAGAGATTTCCCGCCGGCTTGCGCGGTGAAACGGCCGATTGGTTTTCGTCGATGAACTCAGGTACGCTGCGGATTATGAATCTACCGATAGTGTGTACGTTGACTGCGGCAGAGCTGCGCGAGCGGCGCAAGACCGTTTTGAACGGCATCCGTGCAAGGGCTATCGATGCTGCCCCAATTACCGACGGCTATGCCTACCGTTTCGCGCCAAGCGGTGAAGCACTGAACCAACTTAGCCAACTCATTAGTCTGGAACGGCAGTGTTGTCGGTTTCTCACCTTCAAAATGGTCGTTGAGGCGGGAGAGCAACCCTTCTCGAGGTGACGGGGCCGCCCGAAGCACAACCAATCATCAAAGATCTCTTCGGTGAGTAACTATCGGGGCGCGTACATCCTAATGGCCACACTGACCAAGCACACGAGCGCACCTATCACGTGGAGCCAAGGTTGATCTCCTTAAAGAATTCGCCGGCCAAGGCGACTCAGGGTACTGGGCGGGCTTTACGTTGGACGGCGATGGCGCCAGCCCTCTTGCGAAATAACAATCAATGGGCTGTCATCGATCCGATGTTCGGAACGGAATGAAGTTTCACGAATCCGGAGTGTCGCGGGGTGGAACAGTTCTATGGGGGGTGCCGAACGGGTCGTCGAGGATGAGCTGTGAGCCTCTCCCCCTGCTCTCGAAGGAGCAGAGGGGATAGTTTCCGGCATCATTTTGCGTAACCGGTTTCTCGCCCGCTCGGACTTTTCGGGGAGCAAACAACATTGATAACATCGTAAGCCACGATCGCTGATTCAAGATGGGGACCAGCGGAAGTGAGAGGGGCCGACAAGTGTCGAGCATTGAGAACGAACAGCGATATAAAGAAGTCCAACAACGTATTGACAGTACGCTCTCTCAGAGACGTCCACCGCTCCTAGAAGAATTACAAGTCGCTCTTAATCTG
>VBBE01000009.1 GCA_005884605.1 Candidatus Bathyarchaeota archaeon | reverse complement strand
ATCATCAAGACGACTCAGGTTACCCAGTCTGCGACTGGAGACAAGAACGGGCTCTGGACCTCAGTAGTCGCAGCAGCAGTATTTCTGCCAGCGACCTCGGCGTCCGTGCAGGAACTTCTACCCCCGTCAAACCAACCTGCGGTATGACAACCTAGAGGTACCGAAACAATCTAATTCCTCCGAGGAACGACCAAACTATAGATATCTGGTTCTATCTCTCCTCACGTTGATGATTCTTCATGGCTAAGGCGCCGAACGAGGTAATCACAGAACTCCATCATGAGATTTTCCAGCAGATAGACTCTAGTAGTGACAGGTTTGTTGAACAGCTCCGCACGCTTTGTAGACAGCCGAGTGTTTCAGCTCAGAACCTCGGACTCAACGAGACAGCCGAGCTGGTCGGCATGTTTCTACGAGAGACTGGTTTTACGGTGGAGGCATTCTCTCCAAACAGGGGTCCTCCCGTAGTATTCGCTGAACTCGCATCCAAGATTGGGAGAAAGACGCTGGTCTTCTACAATCATTATGATGTGCAGCCGGTTGAGCCTGTCGAGTTGTGGAAGAATGCTCCGTTCTCGGCAACAGTGGAGGATGGCAGAGTCTATGCGAGAGGAGCGAGCGATAACAAGGGAAACATCGTTTCTCGATTAATGGCGATTAACGCGTTCCTGAAAGTGACTGGAGACGTTCCCTGCAATATTAAATGGGTGATCGAAGGTGAAGAAGAGATCGGTAGCCCCCATTTCTCCGAGTTCATTACGCGCTACAAGGGGAGGCTGACCGGGGACTCGGCGGTCTGGGAGTTCGGCGGCCTCGACTACGAGGATCGCCCCCTAGTAACTCTGGGTTTGAAGGGAATGCTCTATGTTGAGTTTAGAGTTCAAACAGCGCTGAAGGATTCTCATTCAGCCCGGGCGGCGGTCGTCGAGAATCCCGCTTGGCGTCTTGTCAGAATGCTGGACACGATCACCGACGAGGACGGCCGAATCCTGGTCGAAGGCTGGTATGAAGACGTCAAACCGTTCACTCAAGAAGAGCTCGAGGTGATACGGGCGATGCCGTTGGAAGAACATAGTATTCGAGACGAGCTCGGAGTCAAGAATTTCCTTTTTGGGTTAACAGGGTTCGAGTTCAAGAAAGCGTTCTATGGCAATCCTACAGCAAACATCGCTGGAATATGGTCAGGATACACTGGCCATGGACACAAGACAGTTCTTCCATCGGTTGCACAGGCGAAGATGGACTTTCGCCTCGTGCCCAACCAGGACCCGGTAAAGCTGGCGGGGAAACTGAGGCAACACTTGGTCCGTCACGGGTTTGGTGATGTGGAAGTGAATCTTCAGGCGGAGAATCCTGCTGCGCGGACGCCTATCGACGCGCCGATCGCGAAGATTGCAGCTCGTGCTGGTAGAGAAGTTTTTCGCAAAGAGCCTGTGACCCTTGTGACCTCCGCGGCTTCGGGTCCAATGCACTATTTCACGAACACACTAGGGCTTCCAACTATTGCTATTGGTTGTAATCATGCCAAGAGCAATACTCATGCTCCTAACGAGAACCAGAGGATCGACGTGTTCGTCCAAGGAAGCAAATGGATAGCACGGGTCATCGAGGAGTTCGCCAAACCGTCGACATGATCGTTCGCTACTCAACTGAGTCCGATCTGCCGAAGATAGAAAGCCACTATGGCCGATTAGGCAACTCAGGAGACCCCTTCTGCGACGTAACCAGCATTCAGGAGATTCGATTTGACTGGCTTATCATAGCCGAGGTTGCTGGAGAATACGCCGGCTTCCTCTATTGGCACCTGGGGGAGAAGCCGTTCTTCGCTCCTGGCATTGGAAAGTTTGCCCACATCAGAGAAGTCCAAGTCTTAGAAAAGTTCCAAGGACGGGGAATAGGGAGGAAGCTGATAGTATATGCATTAGAGAAGCTGAAAGCCTTGGGGACCCAGGACATCTTTCTTGCAACATCTGAGACCAATGATGCAGCAAGGCATCTCTACGAAAGCCTTGGGTTCAAGCAGTTCCGGAAGCAGATACATTACACTCTTAGCATCTATGATTACCGAAAGGATGGCGCGTAACCGCAAACCCTCACCGATCATCTGATATGATCCTGCCGAATCATCCTCAGTCGCCCCAGTTAGGCGGGAATTGTTCCCGACCCATTTTCAGGAACCACGAGTGCAATGTTGTCATTCAGTCTGCGTGAAAGTGCCCTAGTCCACGAGGTTACAATGCGGGATCGAATTGACCCGCGAAACATTGTCTACGGCTTAGTGGATGGACTCACCCAAGGCTTGCTAGGGCTGGGGGTGGAGAGTCTTCCCGTTTGTAAGACCCAATAGTCGTGTAGTTCCCTGCACAGGCCACTCTTTGCGAAGCTTAGCACTACGCAGCCGGCGAGGGTTACGTCTTCCACTTTTTCTTTCATCGTGGTCCAGTATTCAACAGCGGCTCGGTGGCCTTCAACAACTGGTTTTCCAAAGCGAACCTCGTACACCTGTCCAACGTCCAACGCTCCCAGTGTATAGTCCAGGATGCTCTTCTTGCCATGGGTCACGGGCCGGAAGGGATGCGAGTGGTAGGTCGCGTCCTCGGTGAAGAGCGAGGTAATGGCTTTTGCATCTTTCTTCAGCCATGCTTTCGCGTAGTTGCGGACCCACCTGCTAACAGCCAGCCTAGTATTAGTCATCTTCAGGCATCCCTAAGCTAACCATTCGGAAATATCATTATCTATGTAGTCACCGGGAACGATTCTGTTCGGACCTGCGGTCTTTCATCCTGAAACCAGTGTACGATGTGTCCTTGGCGAACTGTCGTCAGTTTATTATTTGATACTCCCACCGCCTAATGTTCTGGCCTTTGATCAATCTCACACTTCTCAAGCCTAACGGAGACATGGGAGCGGAGACCTTGAAGGGGTTTCCCGGGGAGGTGAGGCAGGGCGAGCTGCTCTGGGTTGATGCTGAAAGCCCGACAGAGCAGGAGCTGGCCGATCTGAAGCAACGGTTTGGACTCGACGATTACGCGGTAGAAGACGTGGTCCATAAGAATCAGAGGCCGAAACTTGAGGACTATGGTAAGAGCGTCTTCGCGGTCAGCCACGTCCCTGTTGTGAAGAGTAGGAAGAGCGAGATAGTCGAACTCTTCGTGTTCTTTCAGAGGAATTGGATCATAACTATCCACTCCGTCGATTCCGAGCTCATCCACGCCGTGGACTCGCGGATAAGGACAAGAGGTCTTTCTCCCCTCACGACCACTCCCTCGCCTGACCTTCTGTTCTATGTCTTCCTAGATTTTGCGGTTGACGCGTACTATCCCATCCTTGACGAGGTGGAGAATCGGCTTGAGGTACTCGACAAACAAGCGGCTACGACCTTCAAGACACGGGTAAAGAGAATGGAGAACATCATCATTATCATAACCACGATTGAAGCTGTACGAAAGCGGCTGATGAAGCTCAGGCACTCTCTCACACCCACGAGGGATATGCTTGGAATGGTGATGCGTGGAGCGGTGCCCTTCGTTGCTGATACAAGTCTCAGGAGCTTCAGAGACGTCTACGACCACTCCTTCCAGCTATTGGAAACGATCGATAACGATAGAGACAGGACGAGCGATGTTCGCGACCTCTACATCAGCCTCCACTCAGCCTCCACAGACAACACGATCAAAGTGCTCACACTTGTCGCAACAATATTTCTTCCACTCACTCTTCTTGCAGGAATCTACGGGATGAACTTCAGCCCAGGCTTCTTCCAGCCGGGGTCCAGCGAGCCACTCGGGTTCTACATCCTCATCCTAGCAATGTTCGTCACATCGCTGGGATTTGTCTCCTACTTCAAGAGAAGCGGCTGGATCTAGGCCGACGTGGTAGACTCTAGCAATGTTATAGATAGAACACATTTTTTCGATGGGCGGATCCACGATGGTTGTGATCTTACTCAGTTCGCTGATCGTCAGCTTCTCCGAGTAAGGACCATTCCATTTGCTCTTTGTTGTCCATTGGTGTTTGTGTACACAAAAGTATACAACTAATTTTACTCCAAATTGAATCGTGGAACGAACATGATCCCCTGTTGGATCCATGACTTCTCTGACTGAGTTATGTTGTAAACAA
>VBBE01000186.1 GCA_005884605.1 Candidatus Bathyarchaeota archaeon | reverse complement strand
CTTTCGGGCAAGAGTTTGCCGAGAAATTTCACGTGCCTGTCTTCCTATACGAAGAGGCGGCCACGATTCCCGAGAGACGGAACCTCGCTGACGTCCGGGAGGGAGAGTTTGAAGGCCTCCAAGAGAAAATTGGCAACGACCCTGCGAAGAAACCGGATTTTGGTCCCGAGAAGATCCATCCTACTGCGGGCGCGACGGCTGTTGGAGCCCGAGAGATATTGATAGCCTACAATGTCAACCTTGGAACTAAGGACCTAGATATAGCGAAGCATATCGCGCATCAACTACGAGCGAAAGATGGTGGTCTCACGTTCGTGAAGGCTCTCGGGTTTGAGCTGAAAGAGCGGGGGATAATTCAGGTGTCGATGAACCTGACGAATTATCGCAAGAGCCAGTTGTTCAAAGCCTACGAGCTCGTCAAGCTCTTCGCCGATCGCTACGGGGTCCCAGTTGTCGGAAGCGAGATCATCGGGCTCGCGCCCATGGATTCCCTTGTCGACTCGGCAGAGTTCTATCTCCGACTTGAGAACTTCAGCCGGGACCAGGTCCTAGAGAGGAAACTCTTTGCGCCGAGGCCCTCAAGCTTGATCGACGAGAGTTTGGCTTTGTTCAGTGAAGAGGTCGCTTCCAAGAAAGCAACCCCGGGAGGCGGGAGCGTCTCCGCATACATGGCAGCACTTGCAGTGGGGCTGGTCTGCATGGTTGCCCGGATAACGTTGGGAAAGAAAGAGGTGCCGCCCGGTGCGGAGAAGCTCAACGAGGTGTTGAAGGAGGGCGAGGCTCTTCGCCAGAAACTTCTACGCCTAGTCGTCGAAGACACTGAAGCCTTCGACCTGGTAATGAAAGCGTTCAAGCTCTCGAAAGAACAGCCTGAGGCTCGAAAAAAGGCGATAGCAGAAGCAACTGTCAAAGCATCTGAGATCCCGCTATCAACACTCGACTGTTCAGTTAGAGTTCTGCGACTGGCTCGCGAGGCTGCGGAGAAAGGGTCTATGAATGCGTTGTCTGATGTGGTGACTGCTGTGTCTGCCGCGCGTGCGGCTGTTGAAGGAGCCGCAAGCAACGTCCTAATCAACCTGGCAAGTCTCGATGATCAAAAGTATGTGGAAAAGATTGCAAGACAGGTTTCCGATCTTCGGAAAGAAGCAGCTCAACTGGAAGAACGAGCTGGAAGACTTGTCGAGTCTAGGATCAAGCATCCTAAGATTCCAGCCTGACAAGCCCAGTCCTCTGATCGGCCCATACCATCAACGGCGCTACAAGCATTGTAAGCTCTCTACCCTCGCGCGTTAGATGATACTCGACGCGCGGCGGTATCTCGCGGAACGCTTCCCGCTCGATGAGGCCAGCTCGCCGAAGGTCTTTGAGAACCTCGGCAAGTGTCTTGGCACTTATTCCTTTGAGCTGCCCTTGCAATTGATTGAACCTCATGGTTCCATTGTTGCCAAGTTGGGCAAGCAAGCAAAGTGTCCACTTCTTACCTATGATATCGATGAGCCCTTCGCAGGGACAGGGACAAACACAGCATGGTTTTCCTTCTACTAGCCTAACCATAGGGTTACCAAGTTACGTAACAGAAACTTGATTGCTTAAATACTTTGCAATAGTAACTAACGTTACTTACAGAGGTGAAGTATTTGGACGATTGCTGCCCGTGTTGCTGCGGATGTTGCGGGCCAACTGCTAAGGGAACGCCTTAGCTCAAAGCCCTGCGGATTATCGAATTATCGTCCCCTTTTCTTCTGAAACTGGCTCTCAACAGTGGCTACGCCGAGAAAGACCAAAACCGCAGCCTCCTTTGAGAGAACGGATTCGGGAATTCTACCTTCTCTCTGGGATAATAGCAGGTGAAAAACGACCTCAACAATCTAAGACTCGGCCGACACCCACTTGATGTCTGTTGCTCGCCTTCTTCGAAAATTGAACCTTCGACCACGAACAAGATCAGGAAATGGAGGGTCATTTGCATACTATGATGCTCAATCGGGGTCACATCTTCTGTTCCGATGGGATGGGTCTGGATTGACGAAATCAGATGAAATCGTGCTCTTCGAAGAAGAAGGACCTGGATTTCAGCCGCTTCACATTCAAGGTCACCTAACGCGGGTTTTATTCATGATTCGGTCGGGCGATGTGATCGCAAAACTCGTTTGGGTAGTTCCTGAAGCTCGATGTAGCGATCTTGACAAGATCGTCTTTTCGTGGGTTCGAATGTGGGAAGCGGCGTTCGGTGGCAGATTTCCTCCGATCGAGTACAGGAGTGAGAACGGATCATATCTTGGGTCCCTGGGAACGAGCCGAAACGCAAGACATCATTTAGGACCAACATCAGCGAAGTCTGTTGACTTCGAATAGCGAGGATGGAAGAGCTTACGTTTTGCGGCCCGAGATGATCATCCAGTCTGGAATTTCTAGCCCTTCTCTCACAAGACGAGTGCGGTGCTTCTTCCAGAACGAACTCTTGACATCCCAGCTCTCAAGGAGATGTTGCGCTGCTCGGGCTCTTATGATCAGATTGCTCTTGAACCTCTTGACCCGGATGTTTCGAAACTCCGCTTGCTTTAGCGCCGACATTACCTGGTCCGGTCTGGGAGAAAACCATTCTCTGGGAGGAGTCTTTGTCCATCGTGGGTTAGTGTCAGCTTCTATCAACAATCTCTGCCGAGAGTTTCTCGGCGTCGGCGAGAGAAACGAGTGGACCGTGACTCCACCGTGTCGTAGTAAGCGTAAGCATTCTGGCAAAAACCTGGACAGCTCGCAGGAATCGACTTCTGGAAGAAACTCACTCGAAACTACTCCAGCATAACTATCAGAGTACTGGTCCCAAAGCCAGGCCAGATAGTCGGCCTTGTACACCTTAACCCGATTTTCCAGCCTAGCTCGAAGCAATGCCTTGTTCAACAGCCTAAGAGTCCCAGTGTAAGCGCCTGCGAAAGTGTCCACCACCTGGAACCTGCTGTGAGGCATGAGCCTTGCCAGAGGAATCGTAAGCTGCCCTCTCCCACATCCGATCTCCGCTAGAATGCCTCTCTTAGATTGGGTAACACGTGAGAACTCTCGCGATAGGTTCTCGTACTGTCGAGCGTAGGCCTGCTCCACTTCCCGAGGATTATCAATCACTTCTGTCAATCTCGAACTCTCGCTTTCTCGATTCCCAGTCTGTGACAACCGGCCTGCCTAAGTAGGCAATCGTAGGATTATCTCTAAGAGAATGATCCGAACGGGGGTTATACTCCGAAGAGGGCCCTCCACGGCCAACAAAGCCTTTCGATTTCGCAAAGTCACTGGACTTTCTTGGAACGTTTCCTCCGATGCACGAAGACCA
>VBBE01000173.1 GCA_005884605.1 Candidatus Bathyarchaeota archaeon | reverse complement strand
ACGCGACAAACCGGGGAACCCAGCCCGCAACATTCACATTCAGAGACTCATGCAGCGGGTTCCAGTTCCAGATCACCAACTCCACCGGCAACATAGTCTACACAAACGTACCGCCTCCGTTCGCGCCCTGCGCCCAGGTCATAACCGTCATCACCATCCAGCCCGGCCAGACACTGACCGTGGGAATGCTCGACTGGAAACAGGTCAACCAGCAAGGCCAGCCCGTCCCGCCCGGGTCGTACACCATCACCGGAGTGATCCATTATGAGAGCCCGTACCAGACGACGCATGTCGCGTCGAAGACCATCACGATCCAGGCACCTGACTTCCAGCTCGCCGTCAGCCCAGCATCCGTCGTAATGGCCAAAGGCTCCACGACAACTCTCACGATAACCGTAACGGCCATTAGCGGATTCACAGGCACTATCAACCTATCCGCAACAACCCAACCCGCCAACAAGCATCCGCCAGTACTCTCGCCTATCAATAGCGTAACGTTGACAGCCGCAAACCCGACTGGCACAACCAGCCTAACCATTACCTCAACGCGAGCCACGAACAGCGGGACCTACACTGTCACGATAACAGGAACAAGCGGAACAACAAGCCACACCATCACGGCAACTGTTGCAGTGACCAGCAAGTAGCCCGCGCTGACTAGCAGACCAGAGCTGGCGCCAAGCTCTTCACTTTCGTGTCCGTAAATCAGCGGATCTTATCATCGACATAGACTCCTAGGTTGTTTTCTAGGCGTTTTCCTGGTACCCTCCGGCTGATCGCCATAAGCAGCCTCGGCGGTAACGGCAGGTTGAAGCATCAAAACGGAGAGGTACCGAGACTGGCAAGGATTGAGCGAGATCGTCCGCGACCTGGTCCGTCAGATGCTCAGACTGCACTTCGACGACGCCACCATAGTCTTCCACCTCAAATCGGCCAAAATTCGCAACGCGCAGAAGATCCTGGACAGTGTCCTCGAAGAGGCGAAACGAGAAGCAATAGCCCGACTAAACTCCAGAAACCGTTAGGTCCGGGGAAAGAACGAAGCTACTACTCCGTTGGCTTTCATATCGAGACTCGACATTCTCGGACTACGATACGTTGTCACATGTCCCCGATTGTGTACCTGTTCGATAAATACATAGATATTTTGAAGTAGCCGCCGGGAAAAATCTTGAAGCCATTCATTCCAATAGTCGCATTTCTAGCGGTCACGTCGCTTCTACTGGTTCCAGTCGTAACTGTCTACGCGGACACGTCGCTTCAAATGACGGGTTCACAATGGGCAATTCTAGAGCTGATCGGATCGAAGATCAAGACGAGTCACGCTAACACAGTCCCAACGGGAGGCGTCGAATTCCTCTTTCCCGACGCTACAGCGACCCCTGCAGGTTATGCGAACCTATTGACCAACGGCTTCACAGCAAGCTTGACAACCAGCAATACGCTTACAGCCACAATAAAGGTCCTCACCTCAGCGTCGACAACAATGTTCGTGGGTAACCCGAACGGCGGCTGCCCAGCATCGGCGCCGAATAATTGTCCGGGATCAGTGCGACTGTACTTCACGTCAAACCTCCCACATCCGACCTCTGCGGCCACTATGGCACTGTCGACATGGCAGCTTTCACGGCGTCAATATCCAACATCAAAAACCTCGGAGTCTCGTTCGACAGCGGCTTCTTCTTCGAAAACGGAGTCGGCGTCGATGGAACCACAGGCACAGCAACGTTCCAGCTGACAAGCTACACCATATCCTAGCCGGCCCTAGCGCCAGAACACCCCTAATCCTTTTTCTTGAAAAGTCCGTATGTAGTCGAGCTGCGATCCCGTCGATTGCTCAACTCTACAGATGTCGGGTCAGCAGAGCGACTGGCGCGAGCGACTACACGCCAACCCCTAACAGGTGGAACAGGAACTAGCGATCAAACTACAAGACGATCAAATATGCTATCTAATGCAAGTCGAGATGTCTGCAATGACTTAGCTGGTACTCAAACGATAATTTGAGAATGGAATGTCCGCGCATAGGCATGCAGAGTTCTCGAAGTGCCTAGCGAGGGCAAAACGTAGGCTGTCCATCTTTCTGTTGGACCCCGGGGGAGAGGCCAGAATTCTTGCTCTCCCTTGGTCTCTGGGGGCTAGAATGCGTTTGTAATGAGCACTTATATGCTCCAATGAAGAATACAATAGCGCGGTATCGGGTTTCTCGTTGCCAAAGACGCGTCGTCCCCTGACGGTTACTTTTGTCGGCATCATGCCCACACTATTTGCCCACTGTCAACACTGCATGGAGGTCATGCACGCGACGGGCATGTCTCCCTACTCGGAACAGCTGGAAGACTATCCGGAGGATGTCAAGAAACAGTATTTCCAGCTCTCAGAGGTGGCGCAGAAGCTCAAGGCAGAGTTCGGTGATTTGGTGCTGTTGGATCCCGTGGACTCGGCATCCCCTCAGGGTGTGTGGTTGTCGATAAGGCATCGAATCCTGAGGACTCCGTGCGTGTTGATTCATGGGAGTAAGGTCTTCAACAGATTTCCGAGCTACGAGGAGCTGAGAGCGAAGATATTGGAAACCTTGGAGCGTTCCGGCCCGTTGGCGTCGACCCGGGTTTCTCGTTAGACAGATCTTCCGACCAGAGAGATAAGGTCGATCAGCTTAGGCAGATCGTCCATGCTCAGACTCGCTACGAGGTGGAGCCTCGACGGTTCCTCCTCAAGCTCCAGAGAATCAACAGTGTCTAGGTCTTTGAGTTTGGCGACTACGCCGCTCCTCTCGACGAGTCGGTTCGCAAAATCTGGGCCCTTTGAATAGACCTTGTAGCCCAACTCGCTGAGTTGGGGGATCTTGACTTCCTCAGTGCCGGCTGTCTCCCAGGTGAGTTTCGCTTTCTTTCTCTGCCTCGTGATCTCAACTTGGAACTTGACTGGGTCAGTCAGGGTAGCCCAGCAGTTTAGTTTGTCAGAGTCCCTCGCGACCAGTTTGTACGGATAGTAGACTAGATTCTCTCTCGCACCGAGTGAGAGGGCGAATTCTAGCTCTTTGTACCCGTCGGATGGATTGTTCATTTCACACTTTATTCTGAGGCCCGCATGTCCAAACGATTTGTAACGAACTTTAGCCGTCCGGGAGAATTTGTCCTCGAACCAATGGGCATATCGTTTGAGGATTCTGTGCTTCCAGTATGTTCCGATAAAGTAGGTGATGATGAGGGCGACTGCTAGGATTGCGACGATCTCGACGTCAGTTAAAGCCATGAGTACCCACTGGGAATCTAGTTCGTCCTTGGTCTAGAAAAACAGATCTTTCTACGTGGTGCTGAAATCTTCGGGACTTCTCGGTGCTGCTGATTTTGTCGGCTCTTTGTTGTCAGAGGGGGAGGCCCGCGATATTCCTGTCGAGATTGAGGGAGTGCTTGCTAGGCCGCTTCTTATTCCCCGGTAGGCCTTGAAGCCATCGTAGGAGAGTACTAGTCCCAGCGCGGTCAGGATGATTGCGATGACCCCAGCAACTGCGCTGCCGTATGCACGGGTGGCAGACGTCGCGATGTTCGTGGTGAGAGCAATGTCCAGGGTGGCGTAGGCCGTGTAGCCTAGGGCGGCAATAGTGGTGACTAGCATGAATATTGCAGGTATGCCAGTGAAGATACCTCTACGTCTTGACTTTGTCAGCCATAGGGTTGCGACGAGGAGCGTAACGCCCGCGAGAAGTTGGTTGGACCCTCCGAAGAGTGTCCAGATGAATCCCCAAGGAGCTCCAAACCGGGAGCTTGTTAATACGAACGTGATGATGGACACGATGATGGATGTGACGTAGACATTCTTCAGGGCGGGCAGTTTGACCATCTCGGATATTGCGAGTCTCGCAAACCGCAAAGCCAGTTGAGTCAATGTTAGTCCGAGGATGATGACCATCAGAGCCATGATCCCCTTCCCAACTAGGGATCCTATTCCGAATGTTCCGAGATATTGAGCGCCTCCGCAAACGTAGAGGCCTAGTGATCCTGCGCATCCGGTCTTGCTCGTGAGAGCAGCGACTGCCACGACCGAGGTGAGTCCTAGGACGCCTTCGAGAAGCATCCCGCCACCGCCCACGAAGTGGGCGTCCGATTCGGTGTCGAGCTGTTTTGACGAGAGGGAGGATCCGATGAGCCCGTGCCAGCCGGAACAGGCTCCGCACGCGATCGTCACGAACAGCAGAGGCCACAAGGGAAAGGCGACGTTGTTGATGAGTCCGGTTCCCGCTCCGATAGCGACGGGCGAAAACCAATTTGTGAACATGGGAGAGGTGAACGTCTGGGGCGCGATGAAGGAGCTAGCAACGATCGCGCCTACAACGAAGTAGGCGACGTAGAATCCGAGATAGTTTATCGGCATTGCAAAGCTCCAGAGCGGGAGGACTGCGCCGAGTATGCTAAAGACCAGCATTGAAGCTAGGAGCACGTCCTCCTGGAGTTGCGGGTCAGGGATTGCACTTGTGAAGGCTGTTCCAATCGCGGAGCCGAATACTGCGGTGCTCAGATAGACCGTTAGGGCGACTCCAACCAGTGACGCGATCGTCACTGCAACTACGTTGATCTTGGCCTTGAATATTGCATATCCTGAGGCGACGCCAATTACAGCGATGATCATGAACGCGACTATTGCTGACGCGCCTACGAATGCCTGGTTCTTGACGATTGGTAGGAGAGCGCCGAGGAATGCGGCGAAAATCAGGATGGAATAGAAGGCGAGGAACGCTACTAGGACCCGCCTGGCTCGTTTTCCTATTATCTGGTAAGTGAGGGGTCCTAGCGAGGCTCCCTCGCTCCTGACTGATGTCATCATCGAGTTGTAATCGTGCAGCCAGCCGAGCAGCGAGTTACCGATCAGGATCCAGAGGAATCCGGGCAGCCATCCCCAGACTATTGCTAGGGCGGGACCGGTTACGGGTCCTAGGGCGGCGATGCTCTTCCAGTGCCAGCCTAGCATGACGTACTTGTTTGATGGGAAGAACTCGACACCATCTAGGTAGGTGTGGGCTGGTGTGGGACGGTTGGGGTCGGACTGGACGACGCTCCGGTCGAACCATTTCACATAGAACTGGTAGACGATCCCGTAGACGATGATGCCGCTCAGCATTACTATGAGCGATTCATACAACGATGATCATGTAGTGCGTCTGGGCGGTGAAAATATAAGAATACCGGATGATTTTGAGCCTTTATAAGATATAAAAGCCGAGAAACCGTTCAGATTCTCGATTCTGAGCCTAAAGACAGGCTTTGGGCCATCCTGGAAACCATGTCCAGGCCGTTAACCTCTCTTTCATACAATGGTAGCACTGCCCGTATCATTCCTGGAAACTTCTGTTCAGCCAGTCTCAAGTAGCCTGCCTGTTCTTCCATCCGGTGGGCAACATAGGGCGACAGTTTTTCCAAATCGATCTTTGGAATGACTTCGTTGACGATGACCCCTCCGATGGGTATCTGGAAGGCTTGGACCCAGGTGATGAACCGTTCAATCACCGCGATAGGGAGGGCGAGTGGCAAGGTGACGAAGAAGAATGCGGTCTTCTCCGAGTCCGTAAGGATCTCTCTGGCCTCTTCCGTCTTCTTTTTGGTTCCAGCCAGCGAGATTAGCAGTGGGTCCTTTTTCAGCTCCTGGATTATTTTCTCTTTGCGGAAGGAAAGTTTTGTGCGTAGAGACATTGACTCTTGACGGCTCTTGATCATCTTGTTGAGCCAGAGGTTGTAGACCTTTGACATGCCCAGCAGTCTGTAGGTGTGGGCGACTGGTGCTGTATCGAAGACGTAGGCGTCATATTGCCCGCTGAGGATCAGATCAACCATGTCGTCGAACATGGCGGATTCCTCGAAGGAAGGATTCGTTGTGGCGATTTCGATAAACGGTTCAACATCAACTGGGATGTCTGCGAACTTGAGAAACTGGACGAGCCGATCCTTGATCTCGCCCTTGTACCTCTCTATGGTTGACGAGATGTCTATTTCGTCTGCATAGAGGTTTTTTGTTCCTTCAATCTTCCTTGTCCCTTTCTTCCAGAGGTCTTGGCCGAAGAGGCTTGAGAGGCTGTGGACGGGATTGGTGGAAGAGATTAGCGTCTTCTTTCCGAGCATCTCTGAGAGATAGTAGGCTGTTGCGCCGGCTAGTGCTGTCTTTCCAACTCCGCCCTTCCCGCCGAAGAAGAGATACTTCAATCCCTTCTTTGCTGACACGAAAGACGGGAATGACTCGCCGGGCTTCGCTGTCTCCATGGTCGTTAGGACCCGTAAAGTATGTCTGCTACCTTCGATATCATCTGAAGACCTTTCGGCTCCCGGTCAAGCATCGGCACAATTCCTCTGATGAGGCCCCCGAACTCATTCTGGATCTGGTGAACGTATTCTTGCTGCGAGGATATCTTGTTCTTCAAGAAGCCTGGAACATCCGTCTGGTCCTTCAACTCTTTCGGATATACTTGATTCACTACTACTCCGCTCACTGTCACGTTGAACTCTCTGAACATCTCCAGTGCTTTTCGTGTGTCTAGAATGGGCATTAGTTCGGGAATGAGCACGTAGAAGAACGCGGTGTGTTTTCGGTCGCGGACCATTGTGCTGACAAAGTCGAGTCGTCCTCTGATGTACTCTAGCTCTTTCAGGACGAGATCTTCCTGGACAAGGCTTCCCTTGTTGCCCATAACAGTCGCAGCCTCCCCGTACTCTCCAGCCTTCTTCCTCACGGTGACGATCTTCTCGACCCACTGGTCTAGAATGTCGGCCATGCCCAGGAATCTTATTGCGTGTCCATGCGGCATCATGTCGAACACGTAGTAGTCGAACTTGCCTGCGGTCATCAATTCAACCATGGCGTCGAACGTGGCTGACTCGGCCATCGCTGGTTCCGCGGCGGACGAGTTGATGTAATCCTCCACCTCCTCGGGAATCGTTTCCATCTTGTACATGTCCTTGATCTTGTTCCTAATCTCCTCCTGATACTCTGCGATTCTCCGATCGGCGTCGATCTCAACAGCATAGAGGTTTGAGGCGAGTTCGACCTCTCCCTGGCCGAAGATCTTCCTCTCGAAAATGTCCGAGAGGCTCGCCTGGGGATCCGTCGAAAAGACACAGACCCTCTTTCCTCTTCGCGCTAGCCAGTGGGCGGTCGCGGCGGATAGGGTTGTCTTACCTAGCCCGCCTTTTCCACCGAAGAGAATGTACCTGAGGTCAGGATTGGATGCGAAGTACTCGGCCATGCCTGGGCTGACCGCAGCGCTCATGGCCGTCTGTTGACAGCTCCTTAGTACAGTGAGTCGGTAATGTCTCGATCTCTGAGCAGTGTCTGCTTCCATGTCTTCAGAGACGGGACCGCGTAGGGTAGGAGCCTGAGGCTGTAGTAGGGCGGTAGTACAGGTATCCCGAGCATGTCGCCCATGGTGATGAGCATGAACAGGTTCTCCATGTGCATTCTCAGCCTCAACGCGTAGGTTACCATTCCATGCAGAGCCATACCATAGAAGAATCCCTTAGCAGCCTTCGAAACCTCACTCTGCTTCTTCGGCTCCTTCGGCTCTTCCTTCTTTCCCATCTCTATCTAGCGGAACATCGGGCCTACGTTGCTAAAATAGATGCCTACACGACCCGCTAGAGGTATCATTCCAGAGATTGTTTTCTCGGGGAGAAGTGGATTGGGCCTAACATCAGCCCGTAAGAGCGGTGAACGCGGAGGCTGGAAAACGCAATTGCCAGCCTTCACGGCTAGCTCTCCAAGACGCTTCCTAAATGACTGCGCAAGCGACTAGAACGAGATTACTTGATATCCGAGCGATACCAATTTTCTAAGGCTAGGGTGACCATGGTATTCGTCCAACAAAGGAACTCCAGCATCCTGGATTCCTTTCGTAGCACCGAAAGACGCGGCGCAGTACTTGCAGGCTAGAGCTCTGTCCTTCAACCCCGTGTAGAGTTCATTATACTTGTTATCTGACTTTGAGATTTCTGGAATCCATTTTGTACCCGCGCCATCAAAGATCAGTTTGACATCGTCTCCCGCATCCTTGAATTCCTTTGCAGTCTCCAGAGCATTTCTGATCCGACCTCGATCCTCATGGGTCTCCGTGTCAGCCAAGACTAGGACTACAGCTTTCATCCTCCGGCCTCTCAACTTAGATTTCCGAGGCGTCCACTTATAGCGGTACCTTCGATTATCACCCGCCCATGAACAGTGTGTGCTCGTAAAAAATCTTCAAGAGCTAGGGAGGAGGCTGACGACCCTTTCCATCACGGACCAGTACTTCACTGCGGGTCTTACAGCCTCCATGGCTCCCCGGATGAAGCGTTGTTGCTCTTAGTCTGGAGAGCTGGCTGACAATGAACCGACTGGATCATCCAAGCCAGTTTCGTTCTCGTGTCTGAGGAATAGCCGGAAGACAGCTGAAACTGGCAGTTGTCGGGTCGGCGGAGCGACTGGCGCAAACGACTTCACGCCGATCCCCTCACGAACGGAACAAGTAGCAATCAAGCTAGGGTCCTCTCATTGGAGATTAGCTTCTTCGCGGCGCCGATGAATTCTCTGCATTGGTTGATCGCATGATCGGCCAGGGTTTTTGTGACTGACGTCTCCAATCCATAGATGGCTTCGTGCCTGTCGGTGCGCATTCTGTCTAGACTGTTCACGTATCCTTCGCTGATCAAACCTTTCTTTGAGTATTCTTGTC
>VBBE01000172.1 GCA_005884605.1 Candidatus Bathyarchaeota archaeon | reverse complement strand
GGAAGTTCGCCGACAAGTTTGAACAAACAAGCATCGACGAAGTCTACCTCGATGTGGGCGACAGATGCGCCAGTTTTGATGAGGCAATTGACCTTGCACGGAAGTTGAAGATTGAGCTAAAGAATGTTGAAGGGCTCACAGTTAGTGTCGGGATCGCGCCTAACAAGTCAATTGCGAAGATGGCTTCGGACATGAACAAGCCCGACGGACTAACAGCAGTTAGGCCTGACGATGTGAAAGCATTCCTTGAACCGTTGTCCGTCAACAAGATCAGCGGCGTCGGAAAGAAGACAACTGAATTCTTACAAGAGCGCGGGGTCGAAACGATCGGACAGCTACGCCAGATCCCCGCGAAGAAGCTTACCGACTGGTTCGGAAAGGGTGGGGTCTGGCTCTGGGGAATCGCTAATGGGATCGAAGAGACGCCCGTGGAAGAGCGGCCACTCCGCAAGTCCATCAGTGTAGAACAGACCTTTGAACGAGACGTCCAGAACAAGGGAGTCGTAAAGGAAGCCCTCGAATCTCTTGTCCAAGAGGTTCATGAACGTCTACTCGCGGAGAGATTGTGGTTCCGCACCGTGGGCATCAAGGTCCGCTTTGAAGGGTTTCAGACTTTCACTCGGGAAAAGACCCACACCGGCTATGTCGACGACCAAGATGTAATACGCGAGTATGTGAATTCCCTCTTCCGAGAATTTGAGAAGGATCGGCGGAGAATACGCCTGGTTGGGGCTCGTCTATCAGACCTGAAGCCTGCTGAAGGTCGACAGACACGACTTGGATAGCGAGAGTTAAAGCACAGTATCGCTGTTCTGGATGGATAGCTTGAGCATCATTCAGTGGAGACTCAATCCCGTCTCCATTTTGGCTGCGGCTATGGCTCTGGTCGGCGCCTTCCTACCTTGGTGGGGATTCGACCTCTCAGTATCTCTTAGGAGGACTGGTTCTGTCCGCTCTTGCCCCAGTCGTCTACGCTGTCGCGATAAACTACATTACAATGAATTATTGTCTTTCCCCTTTCTGTGTTTCAGGACCAGTCGGAAGTGAGTCGGTTTCTGGAATCCCAGGACTGGGCGTTGTTTGGGGTTTCCAAAGTGGATTCTACACCTTCTTAGTGGCGGTGCTGATCTTGGTTGCGGGACTTTTGTTCAATTCCCGACTTTCTGGAAACCTGGTCCCAACTGGGGCGATGAGGACGCACCTGTCCACAGGAAATGTTGCGGCATCGTGCCCGAAGTGTGGGTCAAACCTGCAGTCTCAATCAAAGTTCTGTCCCAACTGTGGCGAAGCCCAGAGCCGCACCTAGCTTCCCGCAATATTTTCTGACGCCTCCGTCCCGCAGCGTATTATTGAGAATCTTTCTAGAACTGATTAGTTTCACTATGCGAGCGTGTTCCTCAATCTAGCAACTCCACAATAGCATATTACATAGACGAGAAGCATCCGAGACGGCCTCGCTTGGACCCTTTAGAGAATCGACTCAGCAATCCTTACGCTCGAAGGTTACATGACGAGTACAATCGTCAATACTCGCTCGCAAGCCTTGCGAGATCAAAAGGACTTGACTCAACTTCGAAGGTCGAATCTCAGACCACCTATGATTTGGCTGAGAGGGTCGAGAAGGCAGTAGGTCCCGTCGGCATTGCTGAACGAATTAGGGAGCTTGTCAAAGTCATCTCACGAGAAGAGACGGCTCTCAAAGTAAGTGAGGAAATTGTCCTGGGTCAATTTGGAAGATTCGAGGAAGAGCAGGCTGCGGAGCAGGCGGTTCGTACCGCGCTGGCAGTTCTCGACGAGGCTGTGACGGTCGCTCCGATACAGGGAATTCACGATGTCAGGATTCGCCGGAACGATGACCGCTCAAGACATCTAGTCATTTACTTTGCCGGACCAATGCGATCGGCAGGAGGCACTGAGATGGGCATGACCATGATTGTTGGTGACCATGTTCGTCGGAAGTTGAACCTCCAGCCATACAAGGCGACTGAGGGTGAGGCTCGCCGGTTCGTTGAAGAGCTCAGAATTTACGAGCGGGCCGTTGCCAGGTTCCAGTATCGCAACTCGGACACTGTCTTACACGATGCGATGTTGAGACTTCCCATCGAGCCCAACGGCGTTGAGACGGACCCGGTGGAAGTAACCGTGAACCGGAACATTGCTCGAATAGAGACTAACAGGGTACGTGGGGGAGCATTGCGAGTCATTAACGATGGCCTTCTTGGACGTTCTCAGAAGGTTCTCCGCATCGTCGAGAGGCTCAGCCTTGAGGGCTGGGACTGGTTACGTCCACTCAAGACATCCTCGGCCGAGGGCGAAGAGGCGAAGGAGTTCATGTTCATGGAGGACGTTGTGGGCGGTAGGCCAATCTTCGCATTTCCAGGAGCCCAAGGTGGATTTCGAGTAAGGTATGGCCGAGCAAGAAACACAGGCTTGGCATCTGTCGGGGTCCATCCGGCGACTATGGAGATTCTCGGAGGATTCTTAGCTGTAGGAGTTCAGATGAGGACAGAGCGTCCTGGCAAGGCCGGGATCGTCACTGCTGTTGACTCGATCGAGCCGCCGGTAGTCAGGATGATGGATGGCTCCGTCGTGAGGATCGACAACCCTAGCGAGGCCAGAGCTGTCAAGGATCGGATTGACAGAATTCTCTTCCTCGGCGACCTCATAGTTGGATATGGCGAGTTTCTAGAAAACAACCGTACACTTGTCCCTTCAGGATTCGTCGAGGAGTGGTGGAGTCAACTGCTCGCTGAAAAGCTGAAGACATTTGAAGACGATAGTAGGGTCCCACCGCTCTCGATTCCTCGAGAACGCCTTCACGGTCTAGCTACGAGTCCGCTAACCACGAGACTCTCTGCGACAGAAGCGTTGGAAATATCACGGATCTTCAACGTTCCCCTACATCCTCTCTATACTGTCTTCTGGGATGCGATCAAACCCAATGAGCTGCAATACTTACGGGAGAGAATTCTCGAGTTCTCAAAACCATCTGAGGAGACTATTCTAATTCCTAACGATGCAATGCTCAAGTCTCTCTTGGAGAGGCTTTGTCTTCCCCACAGGATCCGAGGAGACTCTGTGGAGATCAGGGAGGACGAGACCCTCATTCTGCGGGCAATTCTCAAGCCCGAGAGCCGACAGCTGGAGGACGGGTCTAGCACTCTAGAGCGTCTTAGCATTCTCGCTGGATTCCCTGTGAAGAGTAAGGCTCCGAATTACGTGGGAGCCCGTATGGGCCGACCTGAGAAGGCCAAAGAGCGAGTCATGACGCCAAAGGTTCACTGCCTCTTTCCGACAGGACAGTTCGGAGGAATGCGCCGCGATATCGTGGAGGCCTCTCGAAAACTGGCCGTCAGCCTGGATGTTGTAGACAGGACGTGTCCTAGCTGCGATGCCTGGGAGCCTCGCGTCAGATGCCCTACATGTGGGACCTTGACGGTAGAGCACCAGTCGTGTCCAAGATGTGGCTTGCCTGGGCTTGGGCTCTGCAAGAATTGCAATGTGGAGACCGTTTCTTACAAGAACAAGCCAGTAGATCTCAAGCAGGTATTGGAAGCGGCCGTAAGACGCGTTGGACTAGCGAAATCACCTGAGATAATCAAGGGAACGAAGGGCTTGCTGAATAAGACAAAGACGCCGGAGCCGCTTGAGAAGGGGTTGTTGAGAGCTGGGAGGGAAGTGTCGGTCTTCAAAGACGGGACTATCCGGTTCGACGCGACTAATGCGATCCTGACACAGTTTCGGCCGAGCGAGGTAGGTCTCTCGATCGAGAAGGCTCACCTGTTGGGTTATGAGAAGGACATGGAAGACAAACCGCTCGAATCCCCGAGCCAGCTCTGCGCACTCGAAGTCCAAGATCTCGTGGTCCCAGAGACATGCGCGCAATATCTGCTAAAGGCCTCCAAATTTCTAGATGACCTTCTCTCCTCTTACTATGGCCTCGAGAGGTTCTATAATGCGTCGAAGAGCGAGGATCTGATAGGCCGCCTCGTCGTGGGCCTTTCTCCCCACACGTCCGTAGGCGTCGTCGGCCGCATAGTAGGCTTCACCAAAGCGAGTGTCTGTTACGCCCACCCATTCTGGCACGCGGCCAAGAGACGAGACTGCGACGGGGACGAAGACTCAGTGTCCCTCCTACTAGACGTGCTGCTGAATTTCTCCCGGGAGTTCATGCCTGACAGAATCGGTGGCCTAATGGACGCCCCGCTGCTCCTGTCACCACTGCTCAATCCCGCGGAGATCGCAAGGCAAGCCCTCAACATCGAAAACGTCTCCCAGCTCCCCGTCGAGTTCTACGAGAAGACTTGGCAGGGCGCTCACCCAAGTGAAGTTGAGAGTCTTGTTCCGACGCTCAACTCGAATCTTGGGAATGGTGGAGAACACTGGACTATTGGTTTCACACACCCGACAGAGGATCTTGATAATGGAAGGCTAATCAGTTCTTACAAGGAACTTCCCACAATGCTTGACAAGGTCAAGGAGCAACTCCACCTCGCGGATCAGATTGTCGCGGTCAAGGGTGAAGAGGTGGCCGTCAAGGTTCTGTCAACACACATCCTCAGAGATCTTGTAGGCAATCTCCGAACTTTCACTTCCCAGCGAGTCAGATGCACAAAGTGTGGATCTAAGCCGCGTCGTGTCCCTCTGGGAGGAACATGCCACAGATGCGGTGGAAAGCTTGCAGCCACGGTCTTCCGAGGCGGCGTCGAGAAGTATCTCGACGTCGCGACTGAGATGGTTCAACGTTACAACATCCGGGAATACTATCGTCAGCGACTCGAACTCATCAAGGTAGAACTGGCTGAGACCTTCAAGGCGTTGCCTGTGGACAGGGAGCAGCAGAAGTTGTTCGTGGCAGACTTCGCCTGAGGGTCCGAGTCTGAGTCCTGCTTATCATCCCAGAGCGTACATGTCAGGGATGAGGAATGTCAGCAGGGGATTGGCGTCCCGGACAAAGATCATTGAGATTATGGAGAAGGGGAGGAACAACATTCCTGAGATCAGCGAAAAGGCTGGCCTTAGCCAGAGTTGCGTTGGATATCATCTGAAACTTCTTTTGAAACATAGAGTGGTGGCTGTGAACCAGTCGGGCCGAGCGGGCAGATGGACGCTAACAAAATACGGACAAGAGAAACTGTTACCCTGAGTTGAAGAAATGAAGGATGTTGGCGAAGCGATCGCATCCGTAATCATTCTTGGC
>VBBE01000171.1 GCA_005884605.1 Candidatus Bathyarchaeota archaeon | reverse complement strand
GTTTCCTGATTGAAAGCGAACCTCAGCGCTTTAGGTGATGGTGTTATTGTCTTAGGCCTTGGTATCTTCATTCTCGTCCTAGCCTACGTCTACTACCAGTCAATTCAACCGAACAATTCTTCGTCGATAGCATTCGCCGTTGGATTTTTCGTACTAGGTGCAAGTATCTTAGTCGCCGGAGTATTGAAAATTGGTCACGCGGTCTCTTCTTCTCGGAATGAGAAGCAATCGTCTCTTAAGACTCCTGTCGCCGCCACAGTTGCGGCTTTGCTCATTGTCTACTACCTTATTCCCTTGATTTTCTTCAGAGTAAGATTCTAAAGGTTGGAGATGAGTGCCCGAATTCTGATACGTACGGATTAGTACGCCGGCGCACCACCACAAGTCTGAATGCTTTGGCCGTCTTGTCGCTCGGTACACGGCTCGTTTCAGTGTGAATGATCGGTCCCCGAATGTCCCTTCGAAGGGCATCAGCATGACCATATGCATTGTCCGGTAGTAGGCAGAAACCTATGAGAGTCCTGTTGAAGGTTGAGAAGTTCTTTGACCTTCTCATGAGCTTCGCTAGCATTGTTGGCTTCGCTAGCACAGCATATCTTGTCTGGATCTTTCTTCATACTCCTCCGACTGTTCAAGTAGGGACTTCGAACCTCGGAGTTTCGGGACTGTCGGTGGCGCAGACAAGTACCATCGTGATCCAGGGGGTTCCCTTCTTCTGGGTCTTCACCAGCTTGGTATCTCTCTGGGCAGGTCACACGTATCGGGCGGCCAAGCATCTGATCCTGTCTTTGGCAGGGAAGAACTACTTCCCTCACGCTCCACATCTCATTCACACTCAGCCGACTCCGGCACCGACCGCTCCAAAACTAAGACAGACAGAAACCAATCAGTAAGACAGGGAGCCCACTCGCCCGGAAGCTTCACTGATCCGAGCGTCAGATGTGGCTAGGCACCCGAAAGATTATTCCCAGCCGTCCCAACAGTTCCTAGAGTGGATCCGGTCTTGGAAGCTGGCAATGTTGACATGAAGGGCAAAGTATGCCTGGTCACCGGAGGCAATTCGGGAATAGGCAAAGCCACAGCCTTGGGTCTGGCTAGGCTGAACGCTTCAGTTGTGATAGTTTCCCGGGATAAGGACAAAGGAGAAGCAGCGCTTATTGAGATCAGAGCCAAGAGTGGTAATCGAAACCTCGACGCGATGACAGGGGACCTGTCCTCTCAAGACTCTGTCCGTGAACTAGCGCACGACTTTACTGGTAGGTACAAGAAGCTGCACGTTCTCATCAACAACGCCGGCATCTTCTTGCCCAGGCGAGTCCAGACTGTCGATGGACTCGAGGCAACATTTGCAACAAACCACCTAGGACACTTTCTATTGACCAATCTACTCTTGGACGTGTTAAAGGCCAGTGCACCATCGCGGATCATCAACCTAACGTCCTCAGCTCACTATGGAACCGAGATGAATTTTGAGGATCTTCAGGGCGAGAAGAAGTATAGCGGATACCACGCGTACGGCCAGTCAAAACTAGCCAATGTCCTCTTCACGTACGAGCTAGCGAAACAGCTAGAGGGGACAGGGGTCACTGTCAACAGTCTCCACCCTGGGGTTGTCAGAACGGGCTTTGGGAAAGACCAGGGCGGCCTTATGTCGATTCTTGTCACGGTTGGTCGTCCTTTCATGATTAGTCCAGACAGGGCTGCTAGAGCTGCAATTTATCTCGCAACGTCGCCTGAATTGGAAGGCGTTACTGGAAAATTCTTCTCAAGAGGGAAAGAAAAGAGATCATCTAGAGAATCCTACGACGAGACCTCCGCTGCGAGATTATGGAAGGTAAGCGAAGATCTAACAAGACTAAACGCCTGAGACTGAGGCCACGTTGGATGACCAGACTATTATTTACGAAAGTCTGAGGGCCTGGATATTACAACTGCCTGGAGTAAGAGAGGCGCCTCACAGAGTCGGAGGGGTCGAATTCCAGGTCGATGGCGTCGAATTCATGCACTCCCACGGACCCTCATGGCTCGACATTCGGCTCTCGAAAGAGGACCAGGCATCAGTATTGAAGACAGGACAGGCTCTTCCCCACCAAGCACTAGTGCACAGGGAAGCTGGGTGGGTTAGCTTACGAATCGAGAACTCGCAAGATCTTGGGAAAGCGAAGAGGGTCATACAGCTGGCCTACGAGAAGGCTAAGAAGAATCTGGAATAGTTCAAGCCTGGTAGAATGCAGTCAAGACTCCGATGAGAATGAGTACTGAGAGAATCCTAATTCCTTCGGGTTTGGGCCGCTTTTGCAATTTTGTCGAGGGCTTCTCTGGTGCTTTCTTCGAGACGGGCTCTCACAAAGCCCTGTGCAAAATCGGGGATTGCTGAGAATTGAATATTCCACGAAACATCAATCTTTGTCCTCTTCGCCCCCAATGGAATCAGCTTGATCTCTCTTGACCCTCTTAACGGGCCGTCGATCATAGTTAGTTGTATGGAATGGTTCGGGACTAATTCGATTCTTTGTGTCCCCTTTCTTCCCATATATCCGACGACGACTTCCCGTTCGATCAGATTTCCTTCCTTCCGAAGGTTTCGAATCGAGGTCAGTCCGCTCCAGTATTCCGTGTCCTTGTCCACGTCAGACACTATGTCCCATACTTCGTCCGATGAAGCGTCCACTTCACCTCTGCGATTGTTACCATAGGGTTTTCTCCACTTCCGAAACGGGTGAGAAACATGGGATAGGGTGGACCATAGAAGGGCGACTCAATCCTGGACAGCCTTTGAAACTAAGATACTGGCTTGCCAGCTCACGAAACTACTTTGTGACCTTTGTTCCTAAGCCAATCCCCAACGACTCCCGCGTTTTTGGACAGTTTATAGGAAGGAGAGGAGGAACAGAAACAGGTATTCTCTGAGGGGAATATTTTGTCGCTCCGGGACAAGGCTTACTCGGATCTCATGAGAGAGCTCTGGGGCTCACCGCACATCTGGAACACGAAGAAATCATACATTGAAATTGCTGCGAAGCTAGGCGTCGACGAGGAGACAGTCAGGAACAGGGTCAAGCATCTAAGAGACGTCGGATTCCTACTTGGGTATCGCGTCGTTCCCAATCCTACGTTGCTGGGACGCGTGTTTGCTTCTCTTCGCATCGAGTTCCGAGACAGAGAGTCGAAGCAGGCGGCAATCCCACGACTCGCCCAGATGGACGGTGTCATTAACATCGGCAGCGCCTACGACACGAGCCTGCTGGTCACGGTGCTAGCTGATCAAGATCAGGACTTCCCGAAGCTGATAGTTGGACTAGGAGTTGATGGTGAAGTATCATTGGTTCCAGGACTCGGCCTTAGGACGACTAGCTTTCGCATGACCAAACTTGACTGGGAAATAGTCAGACTCCTATTGAGAGACGCTGAACGGAAGCTGGATGAAATCGCCAAGCAACTCAAGGTCTCGACAAGGACGGTCAAACGGAGACTCAACTTGATGATGAAGGAGGCCGCTATCCTCACCATGCCAGTGGTCGATCTGAGAAAAACAGAGGGCATATCCTACCAGCTAAGGGTGCAGATCGAACAGGGTAAGAAATTGGAAGTCGAGAAATCTGTCGTCGCGAAAATAGGTAACGTAGTCTTCAGAGCCTCCGACTCGGAGAACGGCTTCGTTTTCGGTTTTACGGGAGCCAATGTTGCCGAGGGAAGCGATATTCTCGAATGGGTCAAACAGCAACCGGGCGTAAAATCTGCCAGCATGACCATCGCAGAGAGAGTAGTGCAGGTCTTCGACTGGATCGAAAGTGAAGTCGAGAGACGCCTGAGGACGATGCCGGTCAGCGAGCCGAGCCTTGAAAGGAAGATGCAGAAGACAATAAGGATACGTAGCTAAGAGGCTAGGTTTGAGGCCCAACGCTCGGAACAGATTGCTCTCTTGAGCGATAGTCCAGCCTCATGGACATGAAGGTTCCAGCAATCGCCATCCCGTAAATGGCCATAGCGACCAACAGATGCACCCAAGCAATCACATCATTGCTAGTTGCTAGAGTAGCGAATCCTAGAATAAT
>VBBE01000038.1 GCA_005884605.1 Candidatus Bathyarchaeota archaeon | reverse complement strand
CTGTTCACGATAACGCTGGCCGGCGAGTACCTCGTCAGCAAGATCCGATCCACTTCCTTGAAGATCTCCGGTTCCGGTGCCTGACTCTCAGCTGGTCGATTAACTGTCGGCTTGCCAACTTGCCTTTCAGTGATATACGACGTCGAGAAGTCAAGGGGCTTACGGCTGACCACGGGTCTCTTGGAATAGATCTTGGAGCGCTTCTTAGCCACCTTGAAGATGTTGTCGAACTCACCTACAGTCTCGAAGTCTCCCAAGACAAGGAACCCCGCAGGCTTGAGCGAGTAGTGGAATATTGGGAGAAGTTTCTTTTGTAAAGCTGGCCCGAGATAGATCAGCAGGTTTCGGCAGATGATCAGGTCAAGCTTCGAAAATGGCGGGTCCGCCGTGACGTCCTGCTTGGCGAAGACGCACATCCGGCGAATCGACTTGTTTACTTGGTAGGAGCCATTCGTTTTGACGAAAAAACGTCGTAGACGTTCGGCCGATATCGAAGCGGATGCGGCGTACACGCCGTCCCGAGCCTTCTCCAATACGGTCTCATTCACGTCGGTTGCAAAAATCTGGATGGGCGGGTGGACCGAGGAGTGGTCCAGGTACTCTACGAGGGAGATGGCTAGTGAGTAGACTTCTTCTCCGGTCGAGCAGCCTGGAATCCATATCCTGATGGGGTCGTCAGCTGACCTTTTCTTCGTAATGCTGGGAAATACTTCCTGTTTCATCGCATCGAAGGTTTGAGGCTCACGGAAGAATCCGGTCACATTGATTAGAATGTCCTGGAACAAGGAACTCAGTTCGCCCGGGTTTGTCTTTAGAATGTTCAGGTAATCCTCCATCTTGTTGGTCTTGAGGATCAGCATTCGTCTCAGGATCCTTCTCTTGATGGTCGCATGTTTGTAGTCTGCAAAATCGACCCCGGTTGCCTTTCTCAGTAGACCGAAGATCTTGTCGAGGTCGCTCTGCGGTAGCAGCTTCTCCGCTGTTTCAGTTTCCAGGTAGGGCACGTAGGGATGCTGGCTCAGCTTGACAAGCTCTTGCGCGATGTCCTGTGGCCGGAGGATTAGGTCGACGCAGCCTGCCGCGACCGCGCTCCGGGGAAGGTCGTAGTACTTGGCCGACTTCTCGTCTTGGGCAATTGTGATTCCCCCTTCATCCTTGATAGCCCTCAGCCCATGAATACCATCCATGGAAGTCCCGGAGAGTATGATACCAATCGCTCTGCTCTTCTGGTCCTGAGCGAGGGACTCGAGAAATCCGTCGATGGGAGTATGCCTACGGTCGACCTCGCTGCGAGGGGTGAGGTGCAGAACACGCTTGGAAATAGTCATTGTCGTGTTCGGCGGAATCACGTAGACGTGTCCAGGCTTCACCCGGGTCCCGTCAGTAACCTCTTCCACCGCCAGCTTGGTTGTCCTGGAGAGAAGCTCGGTCAACAAGCTCTTGTAGGTAGGGTCAAGGTGCTGTACCAGTACCAGTGCCATGTTGATCGTTGAGGGGAGCTCTTGGAGCAGCTGCGTGAAGGCTTCGAGCCCTCCTGCAGAGGCACCGACCCCCGCTATTGAGAACGAATCATCACGAGTTCGATCACCGACAAGGATCTCCGCGGTCTTTCGTGTCGTCGAATCTACGGGCCGAGAAGCCCGTTTCCCATCACGGGCACCTGCATGCCTTTTCTTCACACGTCTTCGTTCAACGAGTTTTTGGGCCAATCGGGAAACGCTTGAGGATAATTCTCGTAGCAGACTCGGCCTCGCAGAATATAAAAGAACGACTCACGACCTATACAACCACGGTTGAGAGCGCAATGAGTTTTCGACCGCCTCCTTCATAGTTGATAAGAGATGGTTACTCATGCAGAAGCAAAGATCCACCGCGTCGGCCCACGACACACCATATACCTGGCGAAGGATCTAGTCGAGGACAGCACCTTTCCATTCCGCGCTGATGAGGATCTTACAGTGAGGATCGAAGGGGACGCTCTGATAATAGACAAGGACGGAAGGAGTGGTCGCCGGACAACTAAGCTGGACGAAGCCCATAGCAATAGGGACAAGATATTGACGAAGACTCTGGACGCTCTCGACTTTTCCCCTCTCACCTCAAAAGCGGAGAGAATCAACCAGATGCTGAGCGAGATTCACGAAGCGGAAATGCTCGAATCACGAGTTCGACATATGCCGAAAAATGAGCACGCTATCTTCGTCTGGGAGGAGGAGACATTCCTCGACATGGTCTTGTCAGAATTCTTCGATCCGGGCGCAACCGGCAAAGCCCCAAAGGGGCTGTTCTCCGTGAAACCTTCAGCACTCGAATCCGTGAACAATTTGGTGCAAAAAGATCTTTCAGGTCTAGACAAGCCCGAAGCGGTCAAGAAGATAAGGGGTTGGATGGCCGAGGTCCACGCGTCAAACGAAACTAATCTTCCCACCAGAATCGCGGTGGAAGACTATTCATGGTTCTTACAAAACGGATTAGCTAAGGGGCTCATGGAATTGGAGCAAAGCTTCGGGCGCAGGGTGAAGGAGAACATGACAATCCTCTGCGGATACAATGTTTCGAAGCTAAACGATCCTAAACATCTGGAGACTTTGATCGGTTTCCACGGCTACGCGATTCTCGACCAGCCCTTCAGAGCGTACAGAAGAGGCGGACCTCTGAAAAGTCTCTAGACGATCGAAACGAGGACATCGACCAGGCCGTGGTACAGTGTATAAATTGTTATATACGCACACGACTCGCTAGGGAAAGGGCGGAGGTCATCAGCCATCGCCAAATTCATGTTATCCATTCGGGAAGAATCATACCGAATAATATCGGCGGAAGCGAGGGAGAGAGGCGTGTCAGTGCAAGAGTTGTTGAGAGCCGTGATCTTGCCAGAGTGGGTTAAAGAAAATATCGTGCCGTCCGCTCTGCAACAACCTTTGAGGGAAGTTGCACCACGGAGGAGCAACCACTCGACACTCTCGGCCCAACGAGAACCTTTCCTCGAAGCCGCCTTCATTCGGCCGAGAACCTAGATCGTCGACATTACCAAGATCTTGGTACGCCTAGGTAGCAAAGCGTTCCGAAGCCCCATCTCTAGTCTGAACCCTCCAGAACCAGCTTTACAGAGGACAACCGCTATACACGGACTTACCACCTACGCAGAAACATGGCAGCATGTATCGATTGACATGGAGAAAACATTGCTAGGAACCTTAGGGGCTTCGATCTGTGACCCAGTGTATAAAATGTTATATACCAATTCTATCCCTAATAGAATATTCTTGGAAGCGCAAACTGTACCAGAGTTCGGAGGTGACACGATGGACAAACTCAAACCGGGCGACAGGATATGGGTCAAGAACCCACGCTTGATAGCGGAACGCAAGATCGGCACAATAATGTCGACAAAGAAAACACGGAACGGGCTAAGATACATAGTGGAATGGGACGTCGACTTGGAAGAAACCCCGAACCACCACCCCGGATACCTCGAGAAGGAAATAGCTCCCATGAACAGCCGAGGTATCAGCTAACGGAGGGAAAACTGGAGCTCGCTCCTACTAGGCGGGCACTACGCCCTGACCGCGAACATGTAGAATATGCTGGTCAGGCTCTCTGTGAGCTAATGTCCACCTTGTAGAGGCGTAACTATCCTCTCGACGAAAATTCGTTCAGTCTAATCTGGTATCCTTGAATATCCCTATCTTTGGTCGATCAGATTCTTGGGGACGAACGTCTGTCTTGTAGAATCTGGAGACTTCTACCGGAGCACCATCATCAATTCCTGGATCTTCATCGGCACAGCCCCCTTCCCTTTCCAGGCCTCATAGGCATCGACGACTTCTCTTATGAATCCAGGGGCAAGTTCGATGTATTCCAGACCCGAAGCTGTCCTACCATCGATGTTTCGCATGCAAGAACTTAGACAGGTCAGCCAGCTGAAACTACTCGGCTAATTTGTATTGAAAACGTGAATTACTCGAACTTCCCTCTAAACACTACAAGTGATCAGGCTAGAGGCCGAAGAGTTAAAGAAATGATCTGAGGAACCGGCATGTATATGCAAAGAATCACCCCCTTCCTCTGGTTCGACGACAAAGCAGAGGAGGCCGCGAAATTCTACACTTCCATCTTCAAGAATTCAAAGATTGGGAATATCAGCCGCTATGGAAAGGAAGGATATGAGATTCACGGGAGGCCAGCGGGAACTGTAATGACCGTGGAATTCCAAATCGAGGGGAAAGAATTCGTAGCACTAAACGGCGGGCCCCAATTCAAATTCACAGAGGCCGTGTCATTCTCGGTAGAATGCAAAACGCAAGAGGAAGTGGACGAGCTTTGGGAGAAGCTGACCGATGGCGGTGAAGAAGGAGCGTGTGGTTGGCTTAAGGACAAGTATGGTTTGTCGTGGCAGATCAATCCTACAATTTTGGGCGTGATGCTGCGGGACAAGGATCCTAAGAGAGCAGGGCGGGTCATGAAGGCAATGCTCACTATGAAGAAGATCGACGTCGGGGCTTTGAAGAAAGCATACGAGGGTTAGTTTGTCCGAGCTAGGAAACTGTCTTTTACCTAATTGGCGCTGGAAGTAAAATCATTTATACTACCGTGTTCGTGCGAGTATAGAGGCATTTACTTGAGCGACGATGTCGGGGACATACGGAAAGAGCTCCGGGAGGAATTCAGGTCGCTGAAGGATGAGATACGGCGCCAAGTCTCCCAAGCTCTGGATAAGCCTGGAAATGGTTCGATCAGGGTTGATCTCAACAAGGATGACATGGCTCAGACAGAGCCCTCCTTCGTTGTCGTGAAGGACCTTGTCAAACAGATTCGCGAGAACGTGAAATCAAGCCTGGCTACACGGGGCGAGATTGCGGTCGACGAGCTTGTCGATAGCATGCCTGAGACTACGGCAGCCGACCTCCTCAAGTCATTAGCCAATACTGACAGGCTCAAGATGGTTAAGGTGTTGTACACCTCGAAGAAGACTTTCTCAGACTTCAAGACAGTCACCGGGCTTGAAGCGGCCTCTGTCAACAATCACTTGAAGAGCCTCTTGAACATGGGGCTCGTCTCCCACAGCGACGAGGGAGGATACGAGCTCACCACTAGAGGGAGAATCCTCACCAGGACTTTAGCGTTGATGAGCGAAGCGCTCGGAGGAGAACACGTTGATTGAGATAGGACGAGACTCCGGGCTGTCGATGGCGACGAGACGAATCGCAAGTACATTGATCGGCATGTCAGCGATTCTCGCCCTGATCTGGATCATCAGAGGACCCCTCGGAATCCAACAATACTCCCTTTCCCTGCTTCTCGCAGGTTTCAGCTTGGGTTTCCTCGGCCGGGTCTTCCGCACAGAGACTATCTCGGGAGCAGGTAGAGCGCTTGTCAGCTTCCTCTGGAACCTCACATGGGCATTTGTTGGAGTCATACTGGGGATCTGGATCCTTGGCTGGGTTGCTTCCCTGCAGTCCGACCTCTTTCCGACTGCAATTTCAAGCTGGACCCCCAGTCTTGTGGTTGCGGCAATCGCCACGGGGTTAGGGGCATACTCCACGCAAAGGCTCGGCCTGGCGCGGAGATGGAGAGCGACCCCCTTCATCGTCGGAGAGGGCAAAGGGCCGACAATGGAAGGGACCAAACTAACCGTGAAACAGGACACCGTGGGCATGCCGATTAGGCGAGAGGGACGGACCATCGGATGCGTATTAATGGGTGAAGTTTCAACCACTTTCAAGACCCCAATGGGAACTGTGAGCGCAATGCTCCCAGGTCCAGTCACAACAGTAGGGGTCCCGTTCCAAGGGAAAACAACGACGAACGACGAGGTTGTGAAGATGACTGGAAAATCGGCAAACGAGCTTTTTGCGGAGACAAGTTCGCGGGGAGACGAGTTGGATGTTGGGCGCATAAGACTCCGTGACGGCTGCATGGGCGACCGATGGAAGATTGGCCCACTCATCTTCGACTGGGACGGAGATGGCGAGCATCATCCAAAAGAGAGATGGCTGGCGAAGGGAGCTGGCACTGCCTACATCACTACAAATGGTCACCATGCAACCGCCAAGTGGAACGGAAGCACCCTCTCGGTGGGGGATGGTTTGATGGAGCTATCTGCGGGGTCCGACAGTTTCTCCTACTCTCCCACAGAAGTGAAGACCGCTTCCCCACTACACGCACTCCGCGTCACTCAGGACAAGATCACACTTGACATTCGAAAGTTCACACTGAAGGTTTCAGGGGACACCGTCGTTCTCAGAACTGAGGACAAGACCAGCAGAACAGAATCGAAAGCACTAGCCAACGATCTGCGGTCACTACTCACAGAGACGGCAAAGAAGCAGGTGAGAGATGTAATGGAAGGAAACCCGATCGACATTAGCGAGATGCTTAACACAACAGAGGAGGCACTAGCGAAATATGATTGAGGAACCTGCCATTATGACTAAATCAAAACAAGCCGAGACGGGTCAGATGAAAGCGATTGTCCGCGAACGATTCGGGTCACCGGACGTCCTTCAGTTGAAGGAGATAGAGAAGCCTGCTCCGAACGATTCTCGCGGAGTATTAGTAAAGGTCTACGCGTCCTCCGTAAACCCAGCAGACCGGTATGACGTGAACGGTATGTCGTTGGCTTTACGACTCGTCCTGCCCCTGTTTCGAATGGGCGTGGGAGTGCGCCGGCCAAAGGAGCCTCAGGTCGGAACGGACCTCGCGGGCACAGTCGAAGCAGTCAGCAGTAATGTCACCCAGTTCAAACCAGGAGATGAAGTATACGGCGTGGGATTCCATGGCTACGCAGAGTACGCAGTGGCTCGGGAAAACAGAGTAGCCCTCAAACCGAAGAATCGCTCATTCGAAGAATCCGCCGCAGTCCCCATCGCAGGATTCACGGCACTACAGGCTCTACGCAACCACGGACACATTGAGCCAGGAAAGAAAGTATTGATTAACGGAGCGGGTGGCGGAGTCGGAACGTTCGCGGTCCAGATTGCCAAATCATTCGGGGCCGAAGTCACTGCGGTGACAAACACGCAGAATCTAGACATGGTACGTTCCCTCGGCGCAGACCACGTCATCGATTATACCAAAGAAGACTTCACTAAGAACGAACAACGTTACGACCTAATCTGCGACATCGCCTCGGCTCATTCACCCTCCTCCTACAAGCGCATTATGAATCCCAACGGAATATGCGTCATTGTCGGTTTCAGAGACAAGGTCATCAACCGTTTGATCTACTTTGTCATTCGAAAACGATTTTCAACGGGAGACAAGAAATTCAAGTTCTTCGTAGCAAAATCAAACCAAGAAGACCTAGACTTTATGAAAGAACTTATGGAAGCAGGAAAAATTACACCTGTCATTGACAGACGCTACCAGTTAAGCGAGACTCCTCAGGCGATCAAGTACCTAGGTGAAGGAAAAGCACGAGGAAAAATAGTCATCACCGTAGCTGACGATCAGCAACCGTCCAGGGGTCCGTCAAGGAAGGAGGCATGGCAATGATCCTCGTCGTCGGCGGGCTCAACGGCTTCATAGGATCGAACACAACAGAGGCCTTAGTTGATGATCTGGGCCAGAACTGTGTGGTCACTAGGCATGAGAACGCAGAGGTTCCTCGTTTCCTTCAGAAGCATATCGATCATCACCACGTGATTATCGAACCCGCCGACTCGACGTCAATTGCGGACTTGCGAAAGATCGGCGAGAAGCACAAGATCGATGGAATCGTCAATGTTGCAGGAGGCTTCGCCTCAGGGGAGGGCCCGCTGCGCGGTCTTCAAGGATACTTCAACATGCTCAGCGCCACCTTCCAGGTGGCACAGGAATGGAGAGTCAAACGGGTAACATTCTCGAGCACCGGAGGAATGTACCTCGGACTTCAGGGCACAGCAAACGAGGAGCAACCCCTCTTTCTCGGCCAGAATCCTTTCCCCATTCTTGCCTATCAGAAGATCGTCGAAGTTGCCGCCGGTCAGTTCGCAAAGAAGACCGGGATCAGCACCATATGCGCCCGATTATTGGGAATGTACGGCCCGTTCGACGGTGGGATGCTCGGCCTCCCGTCAAGACTAGTTCACGCGGCTGTAGGCGGAAAACCGTTGAACCTCGAGAACGTATTCTTCGGTAACGCCGAAGATGCAATGGATCTTTGTTACATCAAGGACTTGGCACGCGCAATCGCATTACTTCAGACAGCCGAGAAACTGCAGTACGACGTGTACAACGTAGGCTCAGGCAGTGCCACTCCAAATAGAGAGCTGGTCGACGCGATCAAGAAAGCTGTTCCAGCTTTCAAAGCGGAGCTTCCACCTGGACACTTTCCATTTCCACCACTTCCTACCATGGAGACAAAGCGGTTACAAGAAGACACTGGCTTCTCACCGAAGTTCGACACCCGGTCGGGCATTCAACACTATGTCGACTGGCTCAAAGCGGGCAACCCGAAATAGAGCGGAATACCTCTAGACTCGTCGCACGGGACGTCCGGTTCTAGGACTGAATTCGGAGTCTGCTAGCCTTCCCAGGGCGGGAGTTCCAACGCGCGCTCATAGGCCGCGCGGCCATGCACCGGTTCACGGTCCGCGTGAGAAATGATGACTTGCTCAAACGGAAGCTCAAGCAAAGCGCGTAGCGCTGGCAATGCTCTCTTCTCATGCCACGGCGAACCCCAGACTCGGAGCTCGCCACCCCGCTCTGTTAGCCCGTCACCAAAGACTATCACCCGTTGCTCAGGCAACCAGAGAGGCGTCTCGAGGCGCCCTCTTCCATCGTAAAGAACGACAAAGCCTCCGGGAAGAACTCGGTCTGGTTCGATAATCTCCAGCGCGGTCTTGGGGACGTCGTCAGGCCAGAACAGTCTCGGACCGTAAGGACGGGCCTTGTAGCGGCGGACAAACTCTTCAATGTCCCGCACGTGATCCGGGATGACGACGGCGGCCATCGTCGGCGGCCGGTCGTCTAGACGCTTCCACAGTTCCTCGGCGCCTGTTTTCGGGACGAGTGGGTCGATCACTAGCCTCTCGCCTCCGGATTCGACATAGGTCGATGTCACAATCGGTTGCCAGTCGTCGCCGGGCTTCCAGTGATGATGTTCCGCACGCCAGATCCATAGGCCGGTTGCTACATTGCGGATCTCGACCTTATTGGTCACAGACTGCATGATAGGTTCTCCTTGGTCGCTGATCGAGTTAAGATTTGCTGAAAAGATGTTAGCTACTATGGGCTGGAGAGACTAGTCCTTTGCCGAAGAAGCTCCTAGGGCCGGCCCGAGTCAAGTAAAGCGGGATGATTATTCCAGCCGCTATTCTGATGACTCCCCCTATCCCTCCGACAGTACCTCCATAGACGATCTCTAGGATTCCGAGCAGGATCGAGACAACGTAGATCACGATTCCTCCCATCCAGGCCCAGCGAGCTCCAGTGTAGAATCCGACGCCCAGTAATAGGCCCAGAATGCCAAAGATGAGTACCGCAATTGCCAGCCATGTGGGACCCGTGCCGTTGCCAGAAAAGACGGACGCAGCCCCGAACAAGGATAACAAGCCCCCTGCAGCAGCAATGACCGCGCTTATCATGACTCCAACAGACCTCTTCGGCTTCGATTGAGCCTGCATAGCTTTCGAAGTCCCTAATGTTGACGAGCTAAGAGGGTTCCGGTTAGTTTCACGGTTTCTACCTGGAGGTGGACGACTTGAGTAGGGTGGCGAGAAATCATCGATGACTGGTTTCAAGATCGATTCAAGAACCACCCATGACAATGTGGTCTTCGCTGGCCGAGGAGGAAAAAAGAGGAGAATGGGACTGTTGGTTTATGGGGTGACGCGTATCCAGTAGGGCACTTGGAGTGGGACGGTGCCGCCTGAGAGCACTATGTCTCCGTAGTAGTCTTTGGCTGCAGTGGACGGGGTTATTGTCAGGATTACTTTGAAGGCTCCGGTTCCGCTAGAACTGACTGTGAGGGAGGTTAGGGAAGTTGTCACGGAGATTCCGGCGTCCCGCGCCCCTGTCCATGGGGTTGGGGAGAGGTGTATTGTTTGAGGAGCTGCCTACAGGTCGATGGGCTGTGTTGACCAGAGCGGACTTGATTTGGAGCGGTGACCATGTCGGATGGAGCTGTTTGAGGAGTGCGGCTGATCCGGCGACGTGAGGTGTAGCCATGCTGGTGCCTTGGAAGAAAGCAAAGCAGGGAGACTGGGCGCACGATGTCATCAAGATCGAGCTGTAGACGTTTACGCCCGGGGCTACCACGTCAGGTTTGACCTCAGCTAGAACATTGGAACCTATCTTAGGTGGACCTCTAGACGAAAAGCCGGCTAGGATGTCCGCACTGGGTCCGTCTGTGAAGAACTCCTGCTGGGCAGTTCCGTCGATGCTTACGGTCTTCGTGGAGGCGCCGGCCATTGCCATTCCATTGTTTAAGGAAACCATTGCGGCAGGCACGGTTGGCTGGTTGGGGGTTCCGTCCCGGCCCATGGCTGTAGGATCTCCTGCGACGTTGTTGTATACGAGGACGCCCATTGCTCCTGCGTTTTGAGCGTTACGAATCTTGGTGCTGAACGTGCAGACTCCGCGGGCTATGAGCGCAATCTGTCCGGTAAAGTCTCCTGAGATAGCTGTGCAACCGTTCGTCGGGCTGGTCGTAGCGTAGGAGGCGCTTACCTGTCCGAAATTGTTGAACTGTCCGAGAGCGGCTCCGAAGGTTCCGAGGCCGGGGACTGTTACGGGTATGCCTACGAAGTGGGGATTGGTGCTTGCTCCAACCGTGATCACCTTGTCAGCGATTCCTGGCGATTGTATTGTTCCAGCTACGGGTCCAGAGTTTCCTGCGGCGATAGCGACTACAACTCCGCCGTCTACGGCGTTGTTGACCGCGTCAACGAGTGGGTCGTTGGGTGTGGGTGTTCCTCCGAGGCTGAGGTTGAGTACGTCCATGCCGTCCCTTACAGCCGCTTCAACGGCCATGGCGATGTCTTGAGAGCTTGCGTCTGTGACGTTTCCTGGGAATACGTTGTAGCTGCCGAGAAACGCTTTAGGCGCTATTCCGCTGAGAGTGCACCCCACGAAGGGCGCGCAGGTGTTGGCGACGCCTGCTGCGATGCCGGAGACGTGGCTTCCATGGTCTTGGGCCGCGTGCGCGTCAAAGACGGAGCAGACCGGCTGGGTGCAGAACATCTTTGCGACCAAGACCTTGTTGCTGGTGTAGAGGCAAGACGTGTCAACTTTGTGGACGGCTGAGTCGAGCGCGTCACACTTTGGATAGCCTTTCGGAACTGTGAGTGCGTTGTCGGTAAGGAACGGATGGGTTGTGTCGATTCCCGTGTCGAGGATTCCTATCTTGATTCCGGCGCCTGCATTGCTCTGGCCGCCGACGGCACTCCAGAGGACGGGTGCTCCGATGAGTGTGGGTGACCGGTTCATGTCCAGATGATACATGGTAGAGGGTACGACACTGACGACTCCCGGAATGGAGAAGAGGTGGTTGAGGTTGTGCCCGTTGAGCTTGACTGCGATTCCATTGAGGATTGTGGAGTATTCGTAGATGATCTGAACTTCGGGAGCGTTTCGAGCTAGCCATGCCCTAGCTATGTCTCTCTGGCGGGAGAGGTGGCTGGAGTAGGACTGGGCCGCTTGCGAGTTCAAGTCTAGTTTCTGTCCGGGGGAGGGCGCTGTTGCTGGAAGACCTGCAATATGTCCCTGGTAGGCTGCTAGGGGAGCATCTGAGAACGTGATGATAGCGTAGGTCGCATTAGAGCTCGGTTGAGAACTGTTCCCGGTTGCCTGTACGAATGTTACGGGTCCGAATGATATCAGTGTAACAAGTAGTAATGCGAAGAGGATTTTGGCGTTCAAGAATTTTCAAAGGGCTCTTTCAAGACTGAAATGTTCTTAACAGTTCCTGTCACTCCATGTAGACAGATTCACCTCTGGAAATCCTAGTATTGCGGAAGACTACTCCTTCAGCCGGCCATATTGAAGTCACCACGGCGGTTTTTGTGGCCACGGGGATGAAGGGAGCGGTTGACAACAGCTTCATCTTGAATGCTCGATAAAAGATCAATTGAGCGGAAATGTTCGCAGGATCACTGCATAGGCCGGCCAAATAATGGTCCAATCATAATAGAAAGTGTTCCTCGAGTGCCCAATACAAGCTTAGGGGTCCGACTCAAAAACCTAGAGGCCTGCCAAGTTTCTGGCCTATGGAATCCGGGAGTTGGAAGACTTCCATTTGGGCTGTATTCGTCTTGTTTTGTCGTGTTGGGGAGATATCGTCATCTTCCAGCCGGTATATCTCTCAGGTATCATTCCACTAAGTGTATTACGATGGGGGGCAAGTGTGGTATGGACCCTTGGTCAAGCTTCGTCCTCTGAGATGGTACGACCGAATCAAGACTGGTCCGAGTCCAGAAGATGATGCGCTTTTTGCATTGACTCGAGAGATAGCTGTGCGGCTGGACTCGCGGTTCTGGTACAGGCAGGTTGTCTGGGGAAGGTTTGTTCGTGGCGGCGTGGGCTGTATGATTACGATGCCGGTGATCTCGCGAGAGTTCTGGCTTGGGCATCTTGGTATTCCATTGGCCGAGCTTATGTTTCCTGAATATCTGAAGGGAAAGTTGTCGCTTGACGAGTGGAGGATTCTGATTGAGATGCACTTGTTGAGGCTTAAGGCCTTCAATTCAGGGAGGATGTCCAGGTTGCTCGGAATGATGGGTCTAATGATCCTTGGGGCGTTTGCGGCTCTCCTCATCGTCTTCTACATTTTTGTCGGAAGACCATGGGGCCCGATTCTCGTTTTCCCAGCCCTGGGCGCCGCGATCTTGCTATCTCTGCTCTGGGTCGGGAGATCGTTGAGAACGTGGGAGTTCGAACTGGACGGAAACGCGGCCAGTCAGTTCGGAATCGAGCAGGTAACTCAGGTTCTCGAGAAGATGCAAGGTCTCGATCCGAGGGCAACACTGTCGAACCTCGTCGATCGGTTTTCGGCGTTCTGGACCCCGAGCATCGGCAAGCGGATGGAGGAGTTGAGGGACAAGCGGTTTGTAGGTCCTCCAAGACCGTCTCGAATGCCGAAGATAGGCTTCCGCGGACGGGCAATCATCATTGTTCTGGGAGTGGCTATTTTCTGGGGCCCAGGGGTAGTCGCTGGCAACCTCTACGCTAGAGGACAGGAAACGGTGGCATGTGTGACCAATACATGTGCAGCTCTGGTGATTATCGCCGCTGTTGGATATTGGTCTGCCATTCTGGGAGCGCTAAGCATGGTCCCGTTGGTAGCCCGTCGGGTGCGTCAAGCGAGGAGGAAGAAAAAGTACGGATCTTGAGGAGAGGCGGAATGAATGACACTCGACCTGTAGCATGGGTTGCACGCGCGAGACTCGGAAACGAACGGCGATTCACCTACGATGGTAGGCCATGTGTCGGCTAGTCCCGCCAAGTTGATCCACAAAGGTTGCAATTGTGGAAACCATCGACCGTAAAGCATCGGGCCATCTGACCGCACACCGGGCAGCGGTGAATGGGATCGTAAGCAAGATCCACAACTTGCCCTGATGATCCCAGGTCCATCGAGTCCTTCTCCTTTGTGGACTGCATTTTGAAGTGTCTCTTACCTAATCTGGTTCTTCACGCTATACAGGTATACTTGGTTCCGTCTGCGCTCGATCTCAGCACGCGATCTCGCGTCCACGGTGCTTCTGACAGACAGGATTGTCGGCTTGACCATTGGAGACTTTACCATGTTGTTGCAGCTTCTTTCCATCGCTCCCCTTGTAGGGGATCTGAACGCGTGGAAGAAATTGTGAATGCTCTGGGTGATCCTTGTCCAATCTTCTCGAACTGCCATTTTCTTTTCACCAACGATGAGAACGTTGTTCCGCCGGATTATGTTTGACCCGTCGTGCGCTGGTAGTTGTTTCACCGTCGTCCGACTGCTATTAGTTGCTGGCGCACGCCGGCACACCGGTTATATGGAAGAAATGGCCCTGGAGTTTTGTCTAGAAATTGTTTGAGCTGTTCTTTCGATTCCAGCCGACGGCAGGGCACGGGGATCACTACAACCTGTTGACGACGAAATTTCCGGATGCAAGATTCTCTTTGTGGTGTAACGGAAACACGGACGTTCTTGAGATAGAAGCCGCTGGGCTTGGGTCGCTCGAGGAATTGCAGAACGAGATAACCACGAGCACAAAGGCGCATCTCGATGGGAAGATTATCTCAAAGACATACCTTCAGGACAAGTTCCAGCTGGTGGCTCGAACATGTTGTTGCGGTTCTGACCACAAAGGGACTCCTATCAGTCCAATTATTCAGCGACACAATTTCATGCGCATACCTCCTCTGGTCTTGGCGGGAGGATGGGAATACCACCGTCTCGTTGGCTATGATGACAATGATCTAAAGGGATTACTTAGAGGCTTGGACAAGATTGGTGCAACGGAGGTCTTGCACAAGAAGTCTGTCTCGGAAGGAATGACAGACGACGCATTTCTGTTGTCGTTGAGCAGCTTGTTCGGCCAGCTAACTGAGAAACAGATGAAAGCGATGCTCTCAGCAATAGAAGGCGGATATTACGAGATTCCTAAGCGAACGACCGCCGACGATCTAGCACGGAAGCATGGGCAGCCTAGGAGTACATTGGAGGAGCATATACGGAAGGCTGAAAGCAAGATTGTCTTGGCTATGGCACCTTACATGATGATGTATGCAAGGGTCCCCGAGCATCCTCTCTTGAACAAGACCAAAGCCGCTGGGGCAACCGTCGGCGCTAGAATGATGAAGCAGGTCGCCATGCAACTAGCCGCGAAAAGCCGAAACGCATAGCGCAACCTGCACCGTCCGATGGACCCAGTTGCGATATGCTCAAGATTGCCGGGGCCATAGTCAGGCCCTCAACTCGCTGGCCCTATCACCCTGCCTAGGATGAGGACGTCGGTCTGGCGTTTGTCACCAGAGGAACCTTTAGCAACCCGCAGCCTTCCAAGTCATCGTTATTTCTAGGTCTGTGTTTCCAGATCGTACAAGGGACATGCTAGGAAACAAGACTCTGATTCGAGGAACAAAAAAAAGGAAAGGGGAGGGGAAACTTCGCTTCTTCTATGCTGGTGTTGCTTGGACCAGTCTTTCTTCGGGTTTCTTTGAAGATGGTTCCTCTCGGCGGATAGAGAATGGAGTGTACATGATCTGCGCCTGTGCCGTCAACAGAGTCGACCGTTCGGTCTTCTTGATGGGAACCTGTCTACCATTGCTGTCAATCACTGAGATACTGCAAGGTGGTTCACGCGGAGCAGACTCGGACAATAGTACAAGTTTCGTGTGCAGCAGGTTGTGTTGACATTTCAACCGCGTCATGCCTGTTAGATCAGCCTTTATCCGTGTCTTCACCTTGTACTCCTTGGCCTCTCCAGGCTTCAGGTTGACGCGTGGAAACGGGAACTGTTTCTCTGGCACGGTAACAGACTGTCTCGGTTCCTGAATATCGTCGCCAGAAAACCCGGAAATCGTAACTTGCATGCCCGGATCCCGGTACGAAGGGGCGCTGAGTGTGAGGAAGAGATTGTCGATGTGTTGTTCTGCCTGTAAGCCGACCGTTGTTGTTACATATGTGTCTACTCCGACTGCAACGTCGGGGTTACATGAGATTCTCAGGTCCACGGGATTCAGTTTGGGGAATGGTGGCAACAGATTGAGTTGAAGAACGAATTCGGTCTCGCCGTGCAGCGGGAGCCACCAATAGTCTTCATAGTTGACTAGATCCTCCAGCATGTATGTCAACAGGCGTTTACCGTCTTTGACGCTGTTTGTCGCAGGCGCCTTCAAGTAGGCTAGGACAGTGTCTTCCGGAAACTCTGCTTGCAGTCTGTAGCCATGGAGACTCTCTGCGCCGCTAATTCTCCCATAGATGTTGAGGTTGTTCGGTATCAGCATTTCTTTCTCTAGTTCACCGAAGAATTTGTCGTCGCATGTGCTGAATGATACTTCTTTGAGAAGGTACTCTATGACCGGACCGCGTTCAGTTGGAGCGTCCGGCATTGTGGGCTAGCCTCTTAGACTGGACATGCGCAGCCGATTGGGCAGCGGCAGCAGCCAGTGCACGGATCGCACTGGGGGTGGGCATCGCAGCATTGGAAGTAGCGAGTCAAATCGCAGTTTGCTATGTGGAACATTTGTTTTCCAAAAAGAATGTAACGAAGCCCAAGCTCTATTTAAGATAGTATTATCCCACAGTTCAGCGATGACAATCAGACACACACACCTCGACGATGACATGTGGACGGAACGCTCGCTAGAAAGGCGCACGAGGGTTAGTATGTATTCGGCAACCCTGTTTCTGATTCGAGAATTGTAGTCGCTGAGTGTTTGCGAAAAACATTAGGACTAGTTGATCAGCCAACTTACAAAAGATGCTCTCGTGATCCCGCCACTTTTGCTTGAACATGTTTCGAAGTCGTTCCAACGAAAGTCTGAGATAGGCAGGTCCGTAGAGAAGCTGGAGAATCGCCCTGTCCTAAGGAATGTAACACTCTCTGTCGGGGACGGTGAGACAGTCTGTATCCTAGGAAAGAATGGGGCGGGAAAGACCACGTTGATCAGGATCCTGTCTACACTAGTGTTGCCGGACAGTGGGGTTGCTAGAATTTGTGGTCGCGATGTAGCGGGAGAAGCCGACTCTGTCAAGCGTAACGTAGGTGTCATGTTGAATGCTGGCGACGGCGGCTTCCATCCTCGCCTCTCTGCAAGGCACAACCTTCGGTACTATGGCGCACTCCAGCTGATGCCGACAAGCAAGACGGAGGAGCGCATCAATGATCTCCTGAAGGAGCTTAACCTAGAAGATCGTGGAGCAGACCAGAGCCAGAGCTATTCTTCCGGCATGAGGCGGAGGCTTGCATTAGCAAGAGCACTCCTCCATGAACCACCAGTCCTACTTCTCGACGAGCCGACACTGGGCGTTGACCCTTGGACGTCGCGACACATCCACGATTATCTCGGGAAACTCTCCGAAGAAGGAGGGAAGACAATACTCTGCACAACCAACAATGTGCACGAAGCTGAGGAGCTGGGAAAAAGATCCTACTTGCTGGAGAATGGCGAGCTGTCGCCCTGGCAGGGGATGGAGGCTGATCTGGCACGTTGATTAGTGTCTCGGTCTGGTTGAACCGTTGGTGGACCCTCTTCGGTCGGGAAGCTAAGATCAGGGCATCCTACCGGCTAACAGCTCTTACGAGCCTCGTCAGTACGATTATGGGCATAGTCATCTACGGGTTTCTAGGGGCAACAGCGGTTGCGTCCAGCACATCGTCAACCTACGGGATGAGTCTTGGAGCTTACCTGGTTTCGGGAGTAGCATTTGCGTCGATCATGGGCACCAGTTTTGGTATGTTCCTCTCCTACGTGAGCCCTAACTCTATCGAAGAATTGTTGGTTACACGGACCGGACTTCGCGAATACATCATCTCGGCCTCTTCATTTTCGATAATGACAACCCTAGCCAGCGCATTATTCTCGTTCGCTGCAGCAACACTACTCTTCGGGATACAGTACTTGTACAACATTCCACTATTCACAACAATCATCTTCCTAGGTATAGTCACATCCGTGGGAATGGGCTTTGTCGGCCTCGCTTTCAACCTCGTATACAAACAGACGGCGGTCCTCAGCTGGTTCATTTACACTTTGACGGGCCTCGTCGGAAACATGCTTGTCCCAGTACAGGTCTTGCCCGGAGCCTTCCAAGCGTTATCTCTCGTGACACCCCAATACTATTTTTTCACTGGAATAAGGATCGCCCTCGGAAGCCAAGTTTCTCCAGCAACCGACATACTGGAGGTTTTCACAGTCTACGCCCTAGGCTTGCTGGGACTAGGCATCCTCGCGTTGAACCGCGCTCTGAGATCTATCAGAAGAACAGGGACGCATAGGTGGACATGACAGAAAACGAAGGCTGGAGGACGGCGGAGAACCAACGATGGGGGTCCTGGGAGAGATGAAGCAGGGTAGTGGCCGCAGTTGACTTTTCGAGTTACATTATGCATAAGAACGAATAACGAGTGAAGAGACAGATCAGCGTAGAGGCTGATCTATACGAGTTCTGCCGCAAGCCCCAGATCTGGTTCCGGGAGAAAGCTCTCTGGCTTTGGAGCCTCCATGATTATACTCTCGGCCCTGAGCGTCTTGTATGCTTCTTGGCGGTTCTTTGGTGAGTATCAGAACAGCATCTACTTCCAGCAAGGAGACTTCGTCCGCGATCCGGAGACGATAGGCTTCATGGTCCTGGCCATCGCCCTCGTCCTGGTCACAGCGATAATAGTTCTCAGAGGAAGGAGCCGAAAGCCCTGAACTATTGACTGAATTTTCCAAGCCTCTGGCCTTGGCGTAGGGAGCGGTTTTCCTAATGTGGAATCTCAAGCTCCGATTGTGACAGATTAGTTCGAGCAGACTATCATGAAGAAAGGCGTTGCTTTAGAAACGCCGCTGTCTTTTGAGCATCATTGTAGCGTAGTGAGATCAATTCCTTCGCAGTCTCAACATCTCTCTCCAATCGTAAGTGGAAGGTAATCCATCCCGCCGTGCTGGCGTGAACCGGTGCCGCTCGGCCTTGCCCTCACGGATTACTCGTTCTTGGTCTTCCCGCGACAAGTGTATGTCCAGATATCTTGGACCATGGTTGTGCATGAATTGGCGACCGTTAACCTGATACTCAGTTCCCCCGAAACTATGTGGTGCCTCAACAACATCCGGCAACTGCAACAACCACTCTCTCAATCCAATAGTCACGTTCTCAATCACTCTCGATTTGTCGGTCAAATTTGACGTGACTCGTGATGGATCATATCTGTAAATTTGGAGCTTGCATGTCTAAGATTACCGAATCGACTTCAGTGGTCATTCGAGTCACTCTGCCCTCTTCTAGCACCAGAATTATGTTGCAATTTCTTAGAGTGCTTGGGCGATGGGCGATCATCAAGGTGGTCTTGCCTTTCATCAGTTCTTGAATCGTCTCGAGTATAACCGCTTCTGTATGAACATCCAATGAACTGGTAGGCTCGTCGAGTATGAGTATGGGCGCGTTCTTGAGAAATGCGCGAGCTAGTGATATGCGCTGACGCTCTCCGCCAGAGAGCTTCATTCCTCGCTCACCGACCAAGGTCTCGTACCCGTTTGGTAGACTTGTGATGAACTCGTGAGCTTTCGCGGCGGTTGCTGCTCTAACCACCTCGTCCATGGTTGCGCTGGGACGGGCGAAGTGAATGTTCTCAGCTACGGTCGTTGAGAAGAGTACAGTCTCCTGATGGACCACTGCATACTGGTTTCGGAGATCCGCCAGCTTGTAGTCTTTCACGTCGATATCGTCCAGAGTAATTACGCCATCAGTTGGGTCGAAGAGGCGTAGTAGGAGTGTCGACAGTGTGGTCTTGCCTGAACCCGTCGGACCAACTACGCCGAGACAATTGGCAGACGGTAGTTCGAAGGATACGTCGTCGAGTACTGGATGGCCCTTTGTATACTCGAACGACACGTTTTGGAAGCTAATCTTGCCTTTAGCTCTCGCTAGGGGAAGCGCATTGGGTGACTCGGGCACGTCGGGCTTCTCGTCAAGAACGGCGCGATATCGTTCTACTCCGGTCAGCGACATCTGAATATCAAGTATTGACTGGCCTACGTTTCTTAGGGGACCGTAGAGCTGGGTCACATAGTAGTTTACGACTAGAAGGCTCCCGAGTGTCAGCACGCCTGTTTGAACGTGGCCTATTCCGATGTAGAACACGGCCGCCAATCCGGCAGCTGTCACAACGCCCACGAGTAGACTGTAAACGGCGCTGTCTACCTGTACCTTGAGTTGAGCGTTTAGACTCGCACTGTAGTGGGAGACTAACTGCTTGTTCTTCCGTTCTTCTTGCCCGTACGATTTCACTAATCTGGAGGCTCCTAGACTCTCTTGGGCTACGGCCATTGCCGCGCTTTCTGAGGCTCTGAACTTCCGCCATCCAGCGCGAATCCGTGGCCGAAATACAAAAGTGAGAAGGAACATCATGGGAGACACTAGCAGGGCGACCAGGGCGAGCTGCCAGTCAAAGTAGACCATGACAAGAATCATCGCGCCAATAGTCAGGATCGAAGTAGCCAAGGGAATCATGCTGTCGATTCCGAACGAACGTAGCATTGGGGCATCGTTGAGGGTACGATATGCTGAGTCTGCTGCCCCCATGGTATCGTGGTAGGCTATGGAGAGACGTTGCATCTGGCGGAAAAGACGGGCGCGCACGTCAAGTGTCATCCGATTTCCGACCTTGTTGGTGTACCAGACATTCACCAGGTTCTGTAGGTAGGTCAGGACTGCGGTTCCCATGAGTATGGTGATCGCGAGCCATAGGGTGAGACTTTTGGAGAGTTGGGCTCCAACGAAAACCGTGAGATATCCGGGTAATGGCTGAGATCCGAGAACGCTGTCGACTAACAACTTGATGGGCAGGGGAAAGATCAGCGTTATCGGTACAGTTGTCAGAGATATTATCAGTAGAACGACGATTGGCCAAAGATAAGGTCGAAGATCCTCAAAGGCTCGTTTGAGCATGAGGAGACCTCAACCCCACCAATCTAGCAAATTTGTTGAATAAACCCCCGTGATTACACCATTCCTTCAATCCATTAATCAAATGCTCATTCTCTTCGCGAATTTTCTAGTGGTCGAATTATCATAAAAGGACTGGATCCGAGTCTGCCTCGTCACATGAACGCGGCATAAGAGAAGCGTACTAAAGGTAAGAGCGCCGCGGCCAGGAAGTCGGCAATCTTCCACAAGGACTCAGCGGATAGAATTCTCCAAGCCGCGGGGACGCGAGCTGGGTACACGACTTTAGTTTTCCAAGTCGCTTCTTTGTGTTCGGCGGATGGAAAGCTTAGTATACAGACCAGTATACATATCTGTGTATGGCCAGCAAGAACCTCGCCATTCGAGAGGAAGTCTATCGAAAACTATCGGAAGCTAAGAAGGAGGGAGAAAGCTTCAGTGACGTGATCGAGAAGTTGCTTGAAAGGGGCGGCGACCTTCTGCCTTTGTGGGGCGTTCTCTCAGATAGTAAGCACTGGGCTGAGGTCGAGAACAGCGCGCGCGAGATTCGGAAACGAACAGTGATTCGCCTACGATAGTCTTCGACACGTCCGCGATAATCGACTTTCTTAGGAGAGGAGAGAAGACTCGGAAGATAGTCGAAGAGGCGCAGCGGGACCAGAATAGGATAGCCGCGACGACAATTTCACTCTTCGAGTTGCTATCTCCCATTTATCATAAGAGGCTCGTGAGAGAAGAGAAGTCGATCCGTGCTTTCGCAAGACAAGCGCTGATGCTAGGTCTAGATTTTGCCTCTGGAGAAGAATCTGCGAGGATCATGGGATCACTGTTGAGGCTCGGTAGACCAGTCAATTCTCTCGACGTTCTCATTTCCGGAATTGCTGTTGCAAATGGTGCCGACACGATAGTGACATCCGACGGAGACTTTCAAGCGATTCAGAAAGTAGCCAATATTGACGTTCTGTTGATCTAGGATTATCCAGACAGTGCTGTGAGCGAAGGGAAACCAGGCTATTAGCCTAAACAGCACGGGCGAACTTGCCGAGAACTCGGGGGACCCAGTTCAATCCCATCGTATACGCATTCCAGGCTGGACTAGGGACTATGGTTGGGTCGGCTTAGACGGACTTCAGTCTAACTTGCAACCGTTACGGTCACGGTAGCGGTGTGCGTCAATGAGCCGCTAGTGGCGGTCACCGTGATCGTGTAAGTGCCTGATTGCGTGTTGCGCGCTGTTGAGACAGTGAGGGTTGAAGTGGAATAGGGGCCGACCGAGGAGGGTAGAGAGGTTGCGGGACTGTGGCGTGTGACGGGTGCGATGGTGGCGGTTATGTCGATAGTATTGTTGAAGCCGTTTGTTCCTGTTACCCGTATCGTGAATGTTGCGGTGGAGCCTTTTCTGACTGTTTGGGAGGATGGGCTGAGTGTGATTGTAAAGTCTGGGGATGGAGAGATCTTGAATGACACGATTACAGAGTGCGAGAGGCTGCCGCTGCTTCCGTAGACGGTGACATTTCCATAGCCTCCCTGGGTCCCGCCAAAAATTGAGAGGGTTGCAGTGGCGGTTCCGTTAGGAACGAGATTGACACTTGTCGGATCGATAGACCAAGTGCTGCATGCGGGTGATGGACAGAGAGGAGACGGGGACGCGTAAAGGTTCACGGTTCCGCTGAAACCGTTGAGACTCGTAAGAACGATTGTTGATTTGCCCGTGGTGCCTGCGGGAATATTCAGGCTGCTAGGGTTGGCGGTCATTGTAAAGTCCGGAGCTGGAGCGGACGAGACCACGGTGAACGTTACGTCGACACTGTGTGATATGCTACCGCTTGTTCCGGTCACTGTTACGACCCAGTTGGTGGGCGGAGTGCCGGTCGTGGTGTAGAAGGTGAGGATCGAGGCAGCAGTTCCGCCCGGTGAGAGGTCGACGCTGGATGGGCTGATGCCCCAGCTTGGGCATGAGACGCAGAGTGGTGCGGGGGACGTTGTGAGTTTAACGGTTCCATTGAAACTGTTGATGCTGGTCAGTATGATCTGGGACTTGCCGGTATTGCCCGCAACAACTGTTTGGCTCGATGGATTGGCTGAGATTGTGAAATCCGGAGCGCCGGGGGCCACGACTGTAAATGTGACTGGTGCTGAGTGGGAGATGCTGCCACTGGTGCCGGTCACGGCTACATTGTAGGTTGCAAGGGGTGTCTGTGAGAAAGTGTAGATTGTGAAGCCGGCTGTGGCGTTCTGGTTCGCGGCCAATTGGACGACTGTCGGGCGTATCGTGTACTGCGGGCAGCCAATTGCCAAGCATGACACTGGAGGGCTGAGAGTCACATTTCCCTGAAAACCGTTAACGCTCGTCAGCAGGATTATGGACTTCCCGGCAGAGCCTTGTGGAATCGTGAGCATGTTTGGATGCGCGGACATTGTGAAGTCCGCTGAGGATGCGGGGGGCGTCACACTCGTCGAACTGCCCGATGGAACCGCGAAGACCAATCCCGTCAATAGTATGAAGAGGAAAAACACTTTCATTGGAATTCTCAAGAATTATACCTATGGTACTGTACA
>VBBE01000170.1 GCA_005884605.1 Candidatus Bathyarchaeota archaeon | reverse complement strand
TGACCCAAAAAGCTGATACTAGTCTCCATCCAGGCTCCGGGGAAGAGTTGTAGAGCTTCGACGAAGTGGAAGTAGCGTTCTTCGCAGAGTGTCAAGTGCTGAACATTCTGAACTCTGGTTCAGCCCCACCCCGCACCAACTTCATATTCCGACTCACACTTTGACGCGGATCTTAACAAAGTTTCATTTGGTTTCTTCTAGCACTGTGGGCTTCCATGCTGGTCCTTGCGTTTTCATATGCGAGCCGGATGAGTCTCTTGGCAGCTTCAAGATCTTCCAGCTTCTCGATCCTGAAGCTTATCCATCCGGCTTGGGGAGCAAATCGGTGACGGAGAGCCGTCCCATTCTTCAGCTCTTTTTCCTGGTCGCTCTTTGAGAGGCGTATGTCGAGAAAAGACGGTCCGTGGTGGTGCATGAATTCGAGATCTTCAACTTGGAATTCTGTTCCTCCGAAGCGGTGAGCCGCTTGGGTCACGCCTGGAAGTTGCAATATCCAGGCCTTCAAGCTCTCGAAGAGTTCGTTCCGGTCGACCATGATTAGCTCTTACCACTCGTCAACTGGACGCATGTATTTGTTGACCAGCATCCGCCTTCGGCTCGTTATTTCATAGAGGTTGTATAGAACTAGATAACCACTCAAAAGTCAACAGGAAAGAGTAACAATATGGCGCAATCCTCGAAACTTGCGATCCTCGGAATATCTGGCAGCGGGCGAAAAAGATCCTTTAACACTGCTCTACTGGAAGCAGCGAAACAGCTTCTCCCGCAGAACGCAACTCTTGAAGTCGTTGATGTCTCAAGACTACCACTGTACAATCAGGATCTTGAACATGAAATGCCCGTGGATGTCAAGGAACTCAAGAAGAAGATTCGTGACGCAGACGCAATTCTGATCGCCACCCCCGAACACAACTATTCCATCACAGCGATTCTCAAGAACGCGATCGAATGGGGCAACAGGCCGCCGAAAGACGCCTCGTGGAGCGGCAAACCCGCTGCTATCATCAGCGCCTCAACGTCGCTGCGAGGAGGAGCCAGAGCTCAACTCCACCTTCGACAGATCATGATCGACCTAAACATGTACCCGATCAATAGGCCTCAGCTATTGGTCGCGAATGCTCGAGAGAAATTCAATGAAAATCTGCAACTGACTGACGAGGAGACTCTCCAGACCCTACGAGATGTTCTCTCAAGCCTCGTAGAGTGGACGCGCAGACTTCAGCGATAACGCCGAATGTCTCGTGAAATCCACATTCCTACTACTTGAATAAGACTAATGAACCTTATGAAATCGACACGGTTCCCGAGAGAAAAAATGCGAAGAAACAAACAATGGGCAATAATAGCGCTAGCGGTGGCTTTCTTCCTAATAGCAATCCCTTCGACCACTCCCCGCGTATACGGCGCCTTCGCGAATCCATGTCTCGCAGCTCAGAAGTGCTCCATCAAAATCCTATCGCCAGGCGGAGCACTGAACACGAACACGAACGTCAACCAATCTTTCATCGTCTCGTTCGCAGTCAGTAATTTCACGCTTCAACAGCCAGGAACAATCAACGATGTCAATACATTCACAACCGGCTCTACCGCACACAACGAGGGCCACATACATGTATTCGTCGACAATGCCTACATCACGATCTGGGCAAATACCAATGGCATACCCCTTACTCTATCTCCCGGGACACATATCATTCGACTGGATTTGGTGAACGATCTTCACTACGAGTTCAATCCTGGAATAAACGTAACGACAACCGTGAACGTCGCTGACCCACTTCAATCCGCGGCAAACACCGCCCAGAGCAACGCTGGCAACGCCATGTACTACAGTCTCGGCGCGCTGATCGTCTCCATCATAAGCGTCATACTCGTAGCGTACATAGCGTTCAAGCCCAAGCCAAAGCCTTAATCAGGGCTCACCCAAATGAGGTGGCCCTACCACCATTTTTCTCAACGATCACTGGCGAAAGTGGTCTCAGCGCTCATCCTGGTAAGCGTATTCGTCTCTCCACTATTTGATTCGTTTCTAATGCCTGCTCGAGCTAGTAACTCCTCATACTCTGCGATTATCATTGACTTTGCTTACCAACCACTACGCATCAATGTAACCACCGGAACGGAAGTAATTTGGACGAACAATGGAAACACCCAACATACCGTTACGTCTTCGCCGCAGACGAACACTACGCAAAGAGGGACGCCTCTTATCAGTAGCGGACCGTTGAACCCAGGACAGAACTTCTCCTACGTCTTTTACGAACACGGGGTCTATCCGATCCAGTGCGGCTTCCATCCAACAATGAACAGTTTAGTCAACGTCACTGGTTCTGACCTCCAGCCGCCCCCAGTGACGACGCCACCATCAGTTGATTACACACCTTACGTCATCGGCGGAACAATTGCTGGGGCCGTCGTGGTGGCATCGATCGCATTGTTCGTGAGGCGTCGGACCAAAAAACTGGGTGCTTCGGGATCAGCCTCGCAATAGAGCTAGCAAGTGCAAGAGAGAGGTTTCTAGAGGCCCGTCTGTTTCTCTAAGGAGGTCCGAATCTTTTCAATCGTCTCCGGCGAGAGCCTGAGCGTTCTATGCTCATCTCCCGCGTGAACTTCGACCAGCTTCATCATTTCGTCTATTGAATTCGTGCCTTTTGTTTCGAACTCGCACTCCTTCATGAGGAAATCCTTGCGCTTGAATTTGATCATGAGCTTTAGGTCAAACTCGGTCTATGGATGATAATGTTTGTCCGACTGGTTATTCTCAGGTCCATAATCTCAAAAGTCACGGCTGGACCCGAAAAAAGGAGCTTTGTCGGTAGCGTCCTCAAATGATTCTTAAGTAGATGTTGATCAGAGTCGAAATACGATGCCCTTGCAGGTAGCTACAACTCAGTCTGAGAAGAACGTTCAGGAGGTCCGAGAATATGATCTATTCCTCGATGTTGACTTTTCAGGTCTCAAATATAGGGGCAAAGTAGTAGTGGATCTTGAATCCATCGGCGATGTTTCCCTCGACGCTGTGGGCCAACAGATCAGTAGCGTAAAATCCGGTGGCAACAAGGTCCCGTTCAAGCATTCCGGGAAGGTTCTAGAGATTCAGAGCGGGAAGTTCTCGGGTCCGTTAGAAATAGACTTCAGTGGTAGAGTCTCCGACAACTTCACCGGGCTCTACAAAGCATCTTACGGGGATGGCTACATACTCAGTACTCACCTCGAAGCAGTTCAGGCTCGCAAGGTCCTCCCTTGCGTGGACCATCCTGCGTTCAAGGCAGTGTTCAAGGTTAGAGTCAGAACCGACGCTGACCTCTCCGTCATTTCGAACATGCCGATCGAATCCGAGACAAGGCAGGGGGAGAAGAAGACTGTCATGTTCAAGAAGACGCCGAAGATGTCCACCTATCTTCTCTACTTGGGCGTCGGAAAATTCGTCCAGGAGAAGAACAGGCACGGAGAAACAGAACTTTACGCGGCCTACGCTGATCGGCCGACCGGAAAGATCAACACAGAATTCTCATTCGACGCCACGCGTAAAGTCTTAGACTTTTACGAGTCATACTTCGGAATCCCCTTTCAACTACCCAAACTCCACAACATAGCAGTCCCAGAATTTGCCTATGGTGCGATGGAGAACTGGGGAGCTATCACATACCGGGAAATTCTCCTGCACGTGGACAAAGACACGAGCGTTCGGGCGAGGAAATCGGTAGCTCATGTCGCGACGCCCTGACCAAAACCCATCCCATCATGGCGAAGGTCCATGACCCTGAAGAGATCGAAGAACTATTCGACGAGATCAGCTACGGCAAAGGCGCAAGCATCCTACGAATGATCGAAGCCTACATAGGCCCAGAGAATTTCAAAAACGGCGTTAGGCAGTATCTAGAGAAATTCCGATACGGCAACGCCTCCGGCCACGATCTCTGGTCAAGCCTCCAAGAAGCATCCGGGACGGATGTTAGCCGAATCATGGAAGGCTGGATCAGCCAAGAAGGTTTCCCAGTCGTCAAAGCCTCATTGGCCGACGGCAGACTAACCCTTGAACAGGAGAGGTTTCTCCTGACAGGCGGGACCTCCAAGCAGACCTGGCCGATCCCGGTCACAATGAACGTTGACGGCAAGACGCAATCGTTATTGCTCGACAAGAAAAAGGGCGAGGTAAACCTCCCAACAACACCACGATCTCTCAAATTAAACGTTGACCAGACGGGATTCTACGTCGTCCAGTACAATGGAAAGGAACTGCTAGATCTTGTCTGGAAGAGCGGACTCTCTCCGCTCGACCGTTGGGGTTTGATCAGCGACGCCAAAGCCTTTCTCCTGTCCGGACGGACGTCTTTCAAAGAATACATCAAACTAGTCGAGAAATATCAGAACGGGGAGGAGTATCTTCCCGCGGTCGAAGTCTCCGACCAACTCTCATTCCTATACCAGATCGCACCCTCAAAACTAATCGAGACTTCCCGCAAATTTCATAGCACCGGCCTCAGAATCTTCGACAGCAAGAAGGACGACAATAGCACCACGCTTAAGGGCATTATCGCCGCCCGCCTCGCTCTTCTAGACGATGATTATGCAGAGAAGGCCGGTTCCAAGCTCAATGACCTAGCCAAAGTAGAGCCCGACATGAAACGATCAGTTGTTATGGGATACGCTAGATCTTCAAACGATTACGACGGCCTAATCAACAGATATACAAAAAGCACAACGGACGAAGAACGACTAAGATACTTGGAAGGATTGGCCAGCTTCAAGAATCCTGAACTCGTAGAGAAAACGCTAGACTTCGCGTTGAGTGGGAAGGTAAAGCGGCAAGACGTGCGGAACGTGATCCTCTACGCCACAGCCAACCCAAACGCAAAAACTGCGGTCTGGCAATGGTTCAAGAAGAACATGGCAAGATTAGAAGAGATGTACTCCGGGACAGCACAGTTCTCGATCATTTTGCGAGAATACTTATCGATTGTCGGCGTCGGCCGCCTAGCTAAGGTCGAGAAATTCTTCAGCGAACACAAAGTTATCGGAGCTGACATCGCGCTGGAAAGATTGAGAATCTACGACCAGCTCGCGAGAAACATCATTGCAACCACTTAGGCTCCACTGCCCATCATAGGGTGGATAGACTATTCTTCAGCTGTGCGCGAAACCAGGCTTGGAGCACTAATCAGCTAGCTAACAAAAATGGTGAGAGAGGGTGGGATTTGAACGGGAGAATACATCCCTAGAATACAAGAGCAACTAGGTCCTGTTAACAGGGTTCCATTGCCCTGATGGGCCCATCTCTCTAACCTGACGCCGATGACTCACTCTATCCACCAATCCTCGCCGTGAACCACATCGACAGTATATGTGTAACGTCGCGTGAATCAAGGAACTATCACGAAGTGTTGTAAAGTAGCGGAAGCCAGAGCTTGCGGATGGCCCGGCGCACTTCGCGACCGCGATAGTCACGTATCCAGCACTATTCGATAGCAGTGTGAGCAGTGACCGCGATAATCTTATCATGAACGAAAGCAGATTCTGATATTCTTGAAGCCTGTACTGGTCCTACTATGCCCTCTCGCGATAGGGTCGTCCGCCACCATTCTCATGGGAGTCGCGGGCGGACTCCTCGCCTCCGACAATTTACAATCAGTCTGGACTGTCTCTTTCTACCTAGGCTTCGTTTTACTCACGGGAGTAATCCTTCTGCTCCTTTATGGAGCAGTCCTGATACTTACCATAATGCGAGTCATGCGAGATAGAAAGGTGACAAAAGCTACATTGCAGATCCCGCTGCCTCTTATCGTCGGCCTTGGTCTCAGCTTTCTGAGCGGTTTTCTGATCGCGAACTATTGGGCGTCAGACCCGGGAGACACGCTATACTTCGATAGCTACGGGTTTCCGTTCTACTGGAGATGGGAGCCGACTCCGACCTGCCAGGCAAACATTATGCGGCTCTCCCAACCGCCCAACTGCGTAGCCGGATATTCAGGCGAGGATTTTCTCATCGACGCCGTCCCATACACAGGCCTCTTTCTATGGACAAGCTATATCCTGATATTGATATACGATACTGTCTTATTCGGTGTCCGAAAGTGGCCTTTCTTTCTCCCACGCCCCTCTAGGGGCCCCTCTAAGGTCCAACCGCTTGCGTACGGGTGTGAGAGGGGATAGTCAACATAATGCGTCAAGATTTGCGCGGCTCAAAATGGCTCGTTCGCTTGGTCCGGTTTCGATAATGTGACACAAGCATATAGTCAATTATCCGGATGGCGATGAAAGTCGAAGACGGTCGGAGTGGACCGCCGGGCACGCTCGAAGTCGTCCACGACTAATTCTAGGAGGTCCCAAAGGCATTAGGGAGTGAGATTGCATCGGCAACCATCGCCACTGGGTCATTGCCACTGCAAGTTAACACAAAGTTGCCCTGAGGCATCGAGACTATTTGATAATCAATATCTAGGACACCGTCCCCACCACCACCCCCCAGCTCGGCAAATCCTGATGAGGGTGTGCATGCTCCAGCATCATTTATTGCCGTACTTGCTATGATGAAGTCATGATCGACTGCTCCCATCGGAGCGGTACACGTTGTGACTGAAATTCCCCCAGGTCCGAGACACGACAAAGTTATCGGGAATCTTGGACTCTGCTCGAATATTGATCGAGTATTGGCATTACGGATTGCGAGAACCTGCATCCCCCAATTGTAAATTCCCGGAATCACGACTGAAATGTTATCCGACTTCAGCGGGAATGTGGTTCTTGCATAGTATTCCCAGATTTTATCATTGGGCGCGAATGATACGCGTTGAATGAACTTCAGGCCACTGCTGTCCGTGATTGTTGATATTGTGGACTGACAGTCGGTAAACCCGCATTCCACGATCAGTATTATGACATCATGGCCACGTGCAGTGGTCAGGGATTCCGCGCGACAGTACGTACCACAGATTATGCTGCTTCCCACTCCGTCCAACGCCACGGACCCGACGCATGGGCCTGTGGAGTTGTATCGGCAAACAAAAACTCACGGATATCAGCGACAAGAGGGCCGCACAACATAGGCTTGACCCCATACCAACCAGACATTTTGTTACTAATGTTCAAACTTTCTGATGTATCTGAGTGTCGCACGTTGCGAAGATCCTTGTGTTCTTCTTCGGAGGCCTGCCGATCGCACCGCCTCTGCGTCCTTCAGGTGGTTTGTCGGGGTTTGTTATTGGTGCGGGGGGTGGGATTTGAACCCACGAACCCCTACGGGACGAGGTCCTGAGCTTCGCGTTCTTCAACCATTCCTGGTAGGGTTGAGTTCTCGCGCCTTTGACCTGGCTTGGCAACCCCCGCGCTGAGTCGGGAGAATTCTGAACTAGTCTGATAAAGCCTTCAAGGACTGCCGCGTAGCAGACAAGATTCTCTCCTGTTCAGATTCTTGGTTTCACGTGTCTGTATTCT
>VBBE01000169.1 GCA_005884605.1 Candidatus Bathyarchaeota archaeon | reverse complement strand
CGGCTGCGTCAAAACCCAGGTTACTGGCGTGAACGCTGATGGAAACTAAAATTGTTCCCAAGCCGCCAACTACTAACAAAGCACGCCTGGTTAGCGCTAATAAGTATCGGTCCCTTCTAGCCTTCATGCATCAATCCTCATGCTTGTGCACAGCCGTGGACTCGTGTGTGATCTTCTTTGAAATGAACTTCGCCTGGGCGACGTCCCAGACCGCCTTCATCTGCGCAGACCATATGCGACGTGAAAGTCCTTTGGGATCGTTCGTCGCATGTCCGTCAACCCGGACCTGCTGTGTGCCTTCAAGGTAAAAACTCGGTTCGTCCTCGCTTTCGAAAATAAAATCGAGCTCGTCATTGTAGGGCTCGGCTTTGCTTTTACGAAACCCCGCCAGCAACAGGTCATGCGCTTTTGCAAGGATGTTCGTGGTTCGAGCCAGTTTGCCGTCACGGAATTCGAGCAGAAGTACGTCATGCGGCCCCCATTTACCATCGAGCGTTACAAGAGCGACTGAGCTGTCATCGGACCATTCCGCACTGAGACCGCCATGGCTCTCATTTTGAAAGTACGGATACCTCGTCTGTAACTCGCCCAGGACACTAAAAGGCTGCAACGTAACCAGGTAGTCTTTGATTTCCGTTCCTTTCGCACTCGCCGCATCCTCCATGGCTTTGTTCGGATAAATGACTGCGAACTTTTTGTTAGGCGAAACAGTCTGCGAAGCGATCAAGTAGTCCCTGGCGTACTTCTCCGGCAGGCCGGCAGATGAATCTTTCTCTTCTTCTTCCGCGGTGCTGGGTTGAGACACCCCTTTGTAGAACATGGTCTTGGCCCCGTCAGGCCCGAATTTGAAAATGGAATTGGTGCTTTGGTCTGAAACAAAAAGATTACCTGATTTTGAAGATCGAATTAGCCAGTGCGTCATAAACAAACAAATTACCGGAACCGTCGAATGCCATGTTCCTGGGTACGCCAATCCCGGTTGCAAAGGGGCTTTTTGTTCCATTAGGAGCGAATCGGAGGATCGACTCAGTTCCTACCTCCGAAACAAAAAGATTGCCGGCTCTATCACAGCCCACGCCCTGAGGATTGCGGATCCCGGTGGCGAAGATGCTTTTCGTTCCGTCAGCGGCGAATTTGACGATTGAGTGGGAATCCCCGTCGAGAACAAAAAGATTGCCCGCTTCATCGAAAGGTAACCCGCTAGAACCGAGGACGCCGGTAGCGAAGGTGCTTTTGGTTCCATCGGCACTGAATTTGATAATCATCCTGGGGTAACTGGCGACAAACAGATTGCCCGAACTGTCGAATGCCAGAGCGGTAGGAGTAATAAGCTCGGAATCCTGCTGTTCGCCGCGCACAAGGTGCAAAGCAGATATCAACGCCGCCACCAGCAAAAGACGAGCAGTCCTGCTTCTTCTCATTGCAAGATCGACATGGTTGCTACGGATCCTCATCAGCAGCAACAATGGAAAAAACCGCAGCTAATCGTGCACGCGACGATGGCGACAAAGGTGAAAAGGGATCTCATAGTTTCTCGGCTTCTTTCAATGAGAGCCGTTGCGTCTTGGTAATTTTCCAGTTACCCGCCTCATCGAACTTTAGAGTGAGGAGGAAGTGAGCGCCGAAGGCCTCGTCCACTTCCAGACCGCCATAGAGAATGGCGGTGTTAGAATCGACCCATTGATGCACTTTCACCGTCTCCCAAATCAACCGTAGGTGCGTTTTCTTGGATAACCCCCTTTTTATGGCCTTGTTTAAAATCTCGTTCACATCGTCGTTAGGTGACTTCAGCGCTTTCCACTCGTCGCCTTGTAGTTGGAAGAGTGCCGTCTGATGGGACCGTCCGCGGCCGTAGTTTAAGGCAAACCGTTTTGAATCCGGCGCCCAACTCAGTTTCGCCTCGTCACACCCAAAGCAGGATTCATTCGCCGAATCCAATGCTTTTGCCAGATCTAATACCATCTGGTCTGTGCCGGCTTTAACTATTTTTGCTTCGTCCTGCGACGGGCTACGATATTCCCATCTCTTATCCGGAGAAGACCAACTCGGGTTCGGTTGGGCTGTTACGTCCGGTGTCGCTGCTACTTCGGGCGTTTGCGTCAGGGGAGACTCCTGCGCATTGGAAAAAGCACAGCTAACCGCGCTCGCGACGATTGCGACAAAGACACTAATTGCACGAATTGTCAGGAACTGCATAAGGCTTGGATCAGTTCTTGGATCATTTGTGTGAATTCGTGGAATTCGTGTCTGGAGTTTTAGCGTTAACCCGCGTCATTCATTAACATTGTCGAGACCGACAAATTTCCAGCCGCTTTTGGTTAGCTCGAAAATGAAGCGAATGGGTGCGTTTTCCCGGTCTTCTGGAGTTTCCTTAAAAGGACAATATATCTCATACCGCTTGGCGTATTCTTTGCGCGGTTCGGCGCTTCCAAAACATTGCGCGGCATTCGCCTCGCCTTTGAAAATTTCGTTATAACGCCGCAAGAACTCGTCCTTGTTCTTTACGGCTTTTATCCCATAGGGCATCGACAGTGGGAATTTCGTCATCTCCGCAACCTTCGCTTTATCGCCAGCTATGACGGTGGATTTAAATGTTTTCCAGAACGCCGAAAAGTCGCTCTGCGCAAAAGCGGTTGAAGAGAACAACAGAATTAAAACTCCGGCTAAGAAACTCTGCCCGCGAATCACCCGCCTTCGCAAAGCTCCGGCGCGGCAGGCGCGAATAGACGCGAATGAATGTAATCCCGACGATCTCATTCTTCCTCTTCGAGCTCCTTTTTCGACGTTATAAGGCAAATCATTTAGGGGTTTCCTCATTGGCTGCGCTATCGTCAAACTCGTTTTCGAAAGAAAAGGTGGCCTTGGGAAAAAGACGGCGCAATTTCTTCTGGTCTTTAATTTTTAAAGAATTATTTCCCATGAATATCTTTAAGCCATTTAAATTGGATAAAGACGTCGGCAATTTTATGCCTCCATTGTCACATACTGAAAGTTCCTGAAGATTTTTTAAATTACCGACGAACGCCGGAAGCTCGTCAATGTCATTATGGTCCAGCGCTAATCTTTTTAATTTTTGAAGTGAAGCTATTTGAGAAGGAATGCTCTTGATACGATTTCTACCCAAGTCCAATTCTTCAAGATTCTGAAGCTTTCCAATCGTGCCGGGCAAGCTCTTGACCTTAGAAGGTGGGATGGGTTTATTCGTGTCACTTAAGTCTGTCGGGTCTAGTGCCCCGTAAAGTCTCAGTACCTTTAAGTTACTCAAATTACCTATTGATTCCGGCAGTGAGATGTTCATTCCACAACCATTTCCATTATCAATAATCAATTTCTCTAACTTCTTTAAGTTTCCAATTTCACTGGGAAGATCTTCTAAATTTTCCAGGCAAGAAATATCTAATTCCACCAAGTTAATCAGCGTACCCAATTGTGATGGAAGGTGTTTTATTGCGGGGTCATACTTCGTTATGGAGAGAGTTGTCACTTTTTCAGGCGCGACAAAAGCTTGCTCAAAGCTATCGAACGACTCCGCATGCATAATGGAAGTTAAAGTGATACACACGCTTGCGATGAATAGATGGTTTTTCATTTTTCGTTCACCTGATTTGCCTTATAACGGTTGCCTTCGAGTCGTCTGACAGGGTCAACATTGTTGCCAGGCCGACAATTGTTACGATGATAAGTAATCTATTTAGAAATTTCATAGCTTTGGAAAAAACACACCGTGTACGCCCGCGTGGCGTGGCGTTGAGCCATTCGCCCGTAAACGCTCTCTGAACCTTGAACATCTATTTCGCTTTCTTGAGCCGTTTTTCTAACTCGGCCGCCCGAGCCAGAGTCATTTTTGTCACGTCACCATCGCCGGCATGGGTTGGGTTTCCCTCGGCATTTCCCTTGGCAACTTGAGCCGCCGCATTCCGCCGATTAATCCAGGCGAGCTGCTCCTTCCTTAACCTATCGCGCTCTGGTGGGGAAAGGCGGCCGCGCAGCGCGTTATAAACTTCGTTAAGCTGACGATCCGCCTCACGAAAACTCGCATCCGCACTGAGCCCCTCCTGTTCAGTTGTTTGCCGCGATCCAGAAACATCTTCTCCCGCATCTTTCTTTTCGATCTCCTTATCGGACATCTGATGGGTCTTGACGATTTTCCAGTTGCCGTCTGCATCGAACTTCAATGTGAAAAGAAAATTCGCCTCCAAGTCTCCCTGGTCACCACCCACAAACCACTGGGAATAAGCATAAAGGATCGCGGTGTTTGCGTCGATCCACTCCCAGACTTTTAGAAGGTCATGTGTCGGCTGGGAACGCCAAATGCGGCGTTCGTGGGCGCTT
>VBBE01000168.1 GCA_005884605.1 Candidatus Bathyarchaeota archaeon | reverse complement strand
CTCCTACGAGGAATTCCTCGGCGAACTAAAAGCCGCTCAAGTTCTATCCGACTGGATCGATGAACGGACCGAGGATCAAATCCTCGAAACGAGGAAAGTCGAGCCAGGCGACCTTCTCAGACTTGTGCAAGGGTCCGAATGGCTGATTCTCGCTACTCAAGAACTAGGACGCTTATTCGGACATAAAGATCTGCTGGCTCCTCTAGAAATGCTCAAAGTAAGACTTGCAAAGGGCGTTCGGCCAGAGCTGGTCAAATTGACCACACTGGAGGGAGTCGGACGGGTCAGAGCCCGCATGTTATACGACGCCGGATTGAAATCTATTGACGACATCAAGGAGAGGAGCCTCGAACAATTGATGAGCATTCGAACCATCGGTCCATCACTTGCGAAGAGGATCAAAGAACAAGCTGGTGGACTTATCAAAGCAGATGAGTGGGAAAAGGCGAAGAAAGCAAGACCGTCAGATGCAGAACAGCAAGTGGTCCTCACCGAGTACGAAGACTCCGAGTAAAGAGCCGGAGCTTTGGTATTTCTAGGCTTATAATGCGGGGCTTTGCTACGGTCTCCAAAGCCTAAGGAAACCTCGGCAAATGGCAACGATCAAAGCAGCACTTGCAGGCGTTGGGAATTGTGCCAGTGCACTGATACAAGGGATCCAATACTACCGGAAGAACCCGCCTAAAGAAGACAACCTCACCACGGGTTTGATGCATCCCAAGTTTGGGGACTACAAAGTAGAAGACATTACATTCGTTGCCGCTTTTGAAGTCAACCGGAAGAAGATCGGAAGCGATCTCAGCAAGGCAATATTCACAGAACCAAACTGCGCCCCGAAAATAAGCGACGTACCCGACATGGGTGTTACCGTCAAAGCCGGCCCCATCCTTGACGGGGTCGCCCCTCACATGAGGGAGCCGTTCCATGTCTACAACAAGAACAGGACAAAGCCTGTGGACGTGGCAGCTGAATTGAAGGACTCCGGAGCAGAGATTCTCGTCAACTACCTGCCGGTTGGAAGCGAGAAAGGCGCAAGATTCGATGAGAGTTATCAACTAAACCTCGGTGGCGATACTGACTTTCTCAACATGACGGTAGAGGAGAGACTTCATTCAAAGCGTATCAGCAAGACGACGGCGGTTGCAAGTCTCATCCCGTATGACGTTCCGACGCGAATCGGCCCATCGGATTACGTTCCCCATCTCAAGAACAAGAAAATCTGTTACATCTACCTGAAAGGAAGAAAGTGGGGAAATATTCCACTTCAAATCGATCTCAAACTCTCCGTCGAGGACTCGCCCAACAGCGCCGGAGTCGTTGCAGACGTAGTTCGGGCGGTCAAAATCGGTTTGGACCGTGGAGTCGGAGGCGCACTCACCAGCATCTCTTCCTATTGCTTCAAGTATCCGCCAGTGAAGATTCCCGACGGTCAGGCATCTCAGTGGGTCGAAGACTACATCCAGGGAAAAAGAGAGCACTAGGCGGAGACTTTTCGCGTTTTCCGTACTGCGGGAGCTTCCAGAGCCGCTCCCCAGTTATGATTCAATCGACCTCTTCCTTTCCATTCTTCATAATGCTCCATTATGCCCGTGAACAGTAATGGGAGACCGATTGTCGCGTCGACATGTACAGTACACTGTTCAGCCTTAGGGTCAAGCTTCCCCCACGACTGGCTTTCGGGAAGCTCGCAACCGGACAGACCCCCGAACTTTGGATCATCTGTAGTAACTTGGATCGCAAAGCTGTGTGGTGGGACAGGCATACCAGCAATCTCCGCCATCGGGATGACTTGCTGAATGTAATTCTTGGGAGTCCCGCCCCCGATGAAAATTACTCCTGATTTTTGCCAACGCCGCTTTAGACTCATAATCTCAAGATTGTCCAACATGGGGTCATAGACCATTGGGGGCCGGCCCTGGTCGAGCTGCTCATTCCTATAGACTGTTAATGCCATCCCAACCGAACTATCGGCCAGTGCCGGGCAGAAGATGGGAAGGTGCTCCCTTGAAGCGGTGGCGATGATGCCGTACTCATCGTTTATTCGTTGTCCCATCAATTGAAAGAACTCTCTGCTGGAGTATCCTCGTGGCTCAAGGCTTTCCGAGAACTTTTCCACAAACTCGTCAGCCTTAGTGAACATGACATCATCCGCGTAGGTGTCGTAGACCCTATCTATTCTCATACTCCTGAGAGTCGGGTCGTCAATATGATGATGGGCCATATAGTGGCGGCCTCCGAGAGACTCGTAGAGATCGTGACTGAGATTCGCACCGGTCGATACGAGAACGTCGATCGCATGGAAGGCGATGAGGTCCCGGAGGAGTCGCCTCATTCCCCCAGCAATCATCGCGCCAGACAAGCCGAAGAATATGATCGGACGATCGGGGTCGCTTAGCATGTGAAGCCAGATCTTGTAACATTTGCCAAGCATTCTGCTTTGGAATGATGTGGCGTTGAACGCTTCGAGAGCTTCGCTAACGGTGTGAACCTTCGCAACGTCAAAATGCTGAACAGGATGTTTGAATGCGTCGCCCCGTGGCGAGAATTGAATACGAGAAGATGAGGCTGACGCAGATATTTTCTCGTGAGAATTAGAATTCTTGTTGGACTTCATTTTATCCTTCTAACTTAACCACTCTACGGGCTTTCTGTTTCTATTAAAATGTTCCACAACTCGCAATGCGGGTCACGGGGACGATTGAAAATTTTCCAAGAAATTCTTTTCAGCAGATCGTTTCCGGGATCTCGGTTTTTGAGCGTGGGTTGTTAGGAAATCCGGGACCATTGATGTCTAATATCGGCGTCTGTGTCTTTGGAATCTTGGTGGACGACGGGCCGGACGCCTTCCACGACCTCTCTGGTGTCTTTCTCCACCTCGCCTCGGGCCGTAGGGACGAGGCGGGAGGAACAATGTCGGGTACGATCTTCGGCCAGGAGATGTCAGTCTGATCATCTCTTGAATGTTTGAGGAAGTTGTTCTTCTTATTCTCTCAAAGATAGAGTCATCGCTTCGACTTACGAGGGAGACTGCGATTCCAGCACTTCCAGCACGGGCAGTTCTGCCGATTCTATGGAAGTATGTGAGGGGTTCTTCCGGCAAGTCGAAGTTAATCACGTGGCTTACGTTCGTAATGTCGAGGCCCCTCGCAGCCACGTCAGTAGCGACTAGAACTGCGACTGATCCGCCGCGAAAAGCCTGCATTGCCCTATCTCTTTGACCTTGGGACAGATCTCCATGAATCGCTAACGCACTGTAGCCCTCGACCCTTAGGGCTTGAGCAAGCCGACCCGCCCTGATCTTGGTCGAACAGAATATGAGTCCTCTCGTTATCTTCTCCGCTTCTAGAAGGGAGCAGAGAGCTGGGAATTTTTCGTTCTCTTCAGCCCATGTATATTTCTGTGAGACAGATTCAACAGCAATCTCGTCGCTATCAACAAAGATTCTCAGGGGATTCTTCATGTAATGATGGGCGAGCCTGATTATCTCGTCAGGCATAGTAGCTGAGAACAAGGTTGTTTGACGGGGACCCGGGACTCTCTCGAGGATCAACCTCACATCATCGATGAACCCCATGTCTAGCATTCTATCCGCCTCGTCCAGCACAACGAATCGGACCCGATCTAGGTCCACTGTTCTTCTCTCCAGATGGTCAAGAAGTCTGCCTGGAGTGGCGACGATAACTTTCGTGGTCGGCCTTTCTAGTTTGTTCAGCTGAACTCCTATGCTCTGACCACCGTAGACTGGGACAGTTCTTATTGGCATGTGGCGAGCGAGGCGCTCGAATTCTCCCGCAACTTGGACTGCCAGTTCACGTGTTGGAACTAGCACGAGTGCTTGGAGCCCATGAATGTGGTTGTCTATCCTCTGGAGTATCGGAAGGGCGTAGGCAAGGGTCTTTCCCGACCCAGTGTGTGCCTGCCCAATGATGTCTCTTCCTTGAAGAATAGGCGCGATAGCTTCCGCTTGAATTGGGAACATCTCGTCGAAGCCCATATCCTTGATTCCCTGAAGAAGCCGGGGTTGGAAACCTAGGGCTTCGAACTGCTGAGCCAACTATTGTTCTAAGAGTAAATCCCCCCGCCCCATAAAGACCTTCCAGTCTCGGGAATGCCGATTCGGAACGAAGAGGAAACCGTTTTTCTTTACTTATGGCCTTTTGGTTCTTTTCCAGAGACTAGACGCGTCATCGGCGAGGCCCTCGTGACGATGTTCCCAAGCTGAATGCTTGGGCATATGATCTTCGCAGAAAGTCTTGCCGCAATACTCACACTTCTTGTTCTGTTGCGTTACACGTCCGCATTCGTCACACTTTTCCAAATCAAACCAACTTCGAACAGAAACAATACTGGCGATAATCGCGTAGGGTTTAAGCTTGAGCCTGGACCGGGCCTACTTCTTGGTTGTGATTCCACTTTACGATCAGTTCTTGCAAAAGTTTTGCACGATCGTTGGTGAGGTTCAGCTTGAAAACCCTCACACGTCCGTAGTCTCTCTCCTCCACAATTCCTGTCTTTGATAGATCGTCCAGATGCCTCTCGGTAGCGCTGTAGCTTTGGTCGGTTCTCTTTGCTATCTCCGTCAAGTGCAGTTGCTCGACTTCGGAGAGAAGGGTCAGTATTCGTATTCTGCCGCTGCTCGAAAGGATCTTGTCTAGTGACGGATTTTTTTCTCCGGCCAAGGCTAGGCTCGAATGGAGAGGGTTGATTCGAGCCATCGGCGTATGGCGGAGGCAGGGGCTGAGGATATTCCTAGCAGGGTTGTTTTGCCTCTGAAGCCAGTAGTCGAGAGCTGGGTTGAGAGGATACCTGTAGCGTTCAGGTTCTGGACGTACTTCCAGACTTGCGTGTGAGCCCGGTATGTTTCTTTGTGTTCCTCGCAAGCCATACGGTAGGCTACCTCGACATCGCCCATAGTGGCGTATGTTGCATTGTTTCTCTCCAAGACCCGCGCTAGTGCTAGGAGTATGAGTTTCTCGTGGAGGTTG
>VBBE01000141.1 GCA_005884605.1 Candidatus Bathyarchaeota archaeon | reverse complement strand
AACACCAACTCAATAGTCTCAAAGATCCCGGCAAAGACCTGGAAGGAACTTGACGTCAAACCAGCCTTCAAACACTGGCAGACTCAGAAGCCTGCTGACCTTGTACTCTTCGAGCTTAGAGGGCACAGGGCGAGCGACAGCGTGATCGCTACGAAGGGCCGAGCTAGCCTCAGTCTGCTCGTTCTCACTAGTGTGGGCTACTGGGAAGACCCGGAAACAGGCTGGCTACACTAGAGCCCGCCACGACTCTGACCAGCGACTAGGTTCCAAGCTTGTCCTGGAGCGCTTTGAGGGTCTCGCGTAGCTTGACGAGGATTTCTATGATTTCCTTCGTAGAGGGTCACTGACTCTCGCTGGCTTGGAGCCCCTTGAAAATGATCTCGTAACCTGTCGCAAGATTCGAGGGGAAGGGGTGTTTCAATCTAGCACGCGTTCTATGAGAATGGAAATGCCCCGGCCGCTCATCGCCCGACATCTCGGACAGCTAGAGCCGGGTACGACCCCTCTTGTCTCTAAGGTTAGTTGTTCGGCGGCCGGTTACTGGCCCACGTTTGATCGTTACAGACTTACACCAACCATTCTCTCGTTTTGCTCTGCGATCCCCACATGGATATGTGGTTCGAATCTGAGCTAGTGATATTGCGGTTTGACAGCGACTTGACGACAATGTTAAATGTTTACGGGCAAAACGTCTGCTAAGGTCGTTCGAGACAGCGTGGCTCTCCCCACGCTCGGCCTTCCAAACGTTTCCAGAAAACGGGTTCATTGGTACGGTTACCAATCAGTCTCGCATCACTTTCAGTCTTGACATCTTTTCAAATCTAAGGGTTAACAATGTCCGGGTGCTGTAAGGAACCGACCAAGAACCGATGAAGCAGACAAAAGAAGAGTCAGGGTCAGAATAAAAAAATGAAACCCACACGCAAGCTATTGGTCGCGACCATGATTGTAGTAATCGGAACCATGATGCTCTCCTCTATGCCAGTAGTTTCGCCAGATGCACAAGACATCTTGTCTGCCCCATCTTCGGGGCCTCTAGCAGGAGCTCCCTTGCGGGTCGCCTGCAATCGCCGAGTATGCGAAAGTCAACCTTGAGGCTGCAATCAAGGCTGCTCAAGAATCATCCCTTTTCATGGAGGAATCAACGAAATTTCAGAACCTGACATATTCCAGCGCGTTTCAAATAGACAAATGGAACAGTCCCTCAGCATGCGTCTCATCGAACACGACTTTCAATGTAGTGTTCTCAGCCACCAACTCCTCACGCTACCTGGGGAATATTGTGGTCTCGGAGGTTCCGCAAACCTTGTCTGTTATCGGTGTGAGCGAACAACTTAACCCTCCCCTTGCAACAGGGTCAGGTGGATTAGCAGTCGATGGTTCTGTTTCGGCTTGGTGTGGACACTCTACCAACTCTTGTGCTGCTAGCTTGACTACATCATCCGCGTATGACATAATAATAGTCTACACTATGGAAGCTCTGGATCTTCAATCGAGCTGCACCTTCTCTGTCTCCGACATAGCCGGACTCTCATGGACGGCCAGAACGGCAGTTGTGTTCGGTAACAACGGTCGTGACCAACTTCAAGAGTTCTATGCCAAGAGTTCCAGCGCCCTGTCCTCTGATACCATTACTGAATCGATCTCGGGCTGTGCGAGCACTCAGTATGGAGGCGAGTATAACGGCTTCATGGCCTTCGGCGTAAGCGGGACTAGCTTCAACAGTCCCTTTGACCCCAACATTTCGCTTCCTGGAACTGCTAGCGGCAATAGTAACACGCCTACTAAGAGCGTATCCACTACCAACGCAAACGACATGATAATCGGTGCTGCTCGGCTGGGTGGTCTGACTTCGGGGTCCGGGTTTACCCGCATAGTCTATGCCGATGGGACGAACGACCTTACCGAGTATAAGATTGTCAGTTCAGCCGTAACAAACCTGGCAGTTGCATTTAGCGGGAACACTGGCTACTGGGAAGAAATAGCAGACGCCTTACAAGCGCCTGTCCCGGGAATACTCTCCACCTCCTACAACTATGCGGGCTACGAAGTGTACACGAATGGCAATCAAAACGGCGTGGTCCCCTTAGCGGCCACATACTTCTACCAGCCCGTGCCCACGTATCCACCTGGAGGGTGCGCCGATTTCTATACCTGCAACTTCGCCACGTGGGTTGGCCTTCAAGACACTTGGAACCAATCCGACGGCAAACTCGCACAAGCCGGTACTTGGGCGGACTGGGTTAATGCTTCATGCGCAGCATCGTACTTCGCCTGGTACGGGGTTGTTGGTGGCAATCCTCAGTTTGTCAAATGTACAGGCTCGAACAACGTCATCGTAAATGGCGCGGACAAGATTTTTGCTTATGCTGAGAACGAGGCCGCCTATGGAGGACAAAGCAACTATTACGACTTCGAGGTCTATGACTATCAAAGCAATACATCCTGCATTTCAACTCAGAACAGTCTCAACATGAATACTCCCCACTTCGCCGACTACGTTCAAGAGAACAGTAAAGAATGCTTTATCGATTGCGCCTCGCTGGCATCTTTCGCAACCGCGCACTTCTTTTCCGCACAATTGTATTCTGGCTTGAATCCACCCGTGGATACCTTCATCTACCAGTATACTACGCAGGGCTTCTACTACGCGTTCAACATGACAAACGCGCCCTGCACCGCGGGCTGCGGGGGGCAAAAAACTTGTGGTACCTACGTGACAAACGTATCTACGGGCGCCGTAGATCCTTCAAGTTCATTTGACGAGACATGGCAGACAAGCTATTACACTCCGACGTACAACAGCCAAAACTGCTGAGATAAAGTCGCCAGAACCAGCCACGCTATTCGTCGTTACATTAGGTTCTTTGGTTTTCACTCACTATTCGAGTCCATGCATCCGGAAAAAATGGCGTCATTGATTCTCATCGCTATGGCCGTTCTCTTCATCGTAGTTGCAGTTATCTTCCAGTCCCAAGACATCGGGTCTTGCCCACCGTTCGTCACTGGACAATACGCAACCTGTACCATCTACTATCCTGGGACAAATATCCCGATAGAACCGACAGTCCGCATTCTCGTAACTCTTAGCGTCATTGCCTTTGGAACGGGAGCCTCGACATATCTGATCTCTCGCCACTACAAGCGAAAACCCTCTCCGGCAAACCCTCAACACAGTCGGATAGAGACTGAAACTCAAGTTGTTACGACTACAGAGAGGAGCCTGCGCGGAGTGTGGCGAATCCCTTCCACTACTAGCTCACGGAGCCGTACTTGACAGAAAAGACGCGATGGCCGGCTACACCCTCGAAAACGTGAAGCTCATCTGTCGTAAATGTGACGACAAGATCCAAGAATCGCGAACATTCACTGGATAAGTTCTGACCGATCTGAAGTCCGATCCCGATCGTTGCGGATGCCACTGTGGATGCAATAACAAGAGTGCTGAGGTCAACGTCTCTCTGCAAGAGCTCTAGGACCTTAGCTGGAAGGGTAACCTGAAGCTCCAACATAACTTTTGAAGCCTCAATCTTGACGCTTCGCCTAGCTTTGTGAAGTGTAAGGGTAGTCTGTGAGTTATAGATTGGCCCCGCAAGTTAGACATCTGGGTGTTCCCTGCTGATAGCGAGCACTACAGCTTCGGCATTGGATTAGAACAACCTCTTTGATCTCTTTGATGACTTCCCTAGTTGAAACCGCTGGAGAAGAAGTCGCTGTGGCTTTTCTACCCCAGAGTTTCATCTGTTCCTTGATGGCGGCAATCATTTGTCCGTGCTGTCCATCGTCGGTGATTGGGAACCGCATTCCGTTGGTTAGAGTGATGTACCATCCTTTCCAGATTAGATGTTCTCTATCAAACAGGCCCCTAGGCCCACGATCTACTTCCTCATAGGTTATAGATTTGATAGCTGAATAGGAAATCTGGTCATGTTCGACACGAGCAGGAACTTTGGAAGATTTCGGACTCCAGGTTTGTTTCTCCCAGAGTATGCCTTCATCAGTAAATGTTAGGAAGTATCTGAACCAGCCTTCCGTCATGACGGCGTGGCCAAAGCCTACCGCCTGAGCTGGACTAAGCCGCGATTCGGTTCCCATCCGTTCTAGGGTATGTCCTGTTACTTCTTTGTGGCTATAGGCAATTTTGACTGAGTTCGCAATAAATTCACATGACGGAGCGGTACACCGGTACTTGTCCATAACCGTCTTAGCGAGCTAACGAATC